>JBAXFC010000251.1:0-5780 GCA_037140135.1 Chloroflexota bacterium | reverse complement strand
CCGCGGCGCGGCCAGCGCGAACGTCGAGGTGCTCCGCAAGGGCGAGGTCGTCGTCGCCCCGCCCGCCGACGAGCCGGCTGCCAGCTAAGCGGCTTCCGCCGACCGATTTTCCGGGGGCGGGTCCGCACAGGGCCCGCCCTCTCGTTTTCACAGAACCCGAAAGAGAGGAACGCACGTGGCAGAGATCACCGCAGGCGCAGTGAAGGAGCTCCGGGAGAAGACCGGGGCCGGGATGATGGACTGCAAGAAGGCCCTCTCCGAGACGGGGGGCGACTTCGCCAAGGCCGAGGAGTTCCTCCGCAAGAAGGGGCTCGCCTCCGCCGCCAAGAAGGCCGGTCGGATCGCCACCGAGGGGGCCGTGGGCAGCTACGTCCACATGGGCGGCAAGATCGGCGTGCTCGTCGAGGTGAACTGCGAGACCGACTTCGCGGCCCGCAACGACGCCTTCCAGGCGCTCGTGAAGGACGTGGCCATGCACATCGCCGCGGCCGCTCCCCAGTACGTGCGGCGCGAGGAGGTCCCCGCCGACGTGGTGGCGAAGGAGCTCGAGATCGCCAAGGCCCAGATGCGGGAGCAGAAGAAGCCCGAGGCCATCATCGAGAAGATCGCCCAGGGCAAGGTCGACAAGTTCTACAAGGAGACCTGCCTGCTCGAGCAGCCCTTCGTGAAGGACGACAAGAAGTCGGTGCAGGAGATGATCAACGACCAGGTGGCGAAGATCGGCGAGAACATCCAGGTCCGCCGCTTCGCCCGCTTCGTCCTCGGCGAGGGGCTCGAGAAGAAGACCGAGGACTACGCCGCCGAGGTGGCCAAGGCCGCCGGCCTGAAGTAGCCGTCCCGTCGGAACCGAAGCACCGAGGCCCCGGCCCGCGCGAGCGGACCGGGGCCTCTTCCATTCCGGCGCCGGCAGCCGCGCGGGCATGCGCGCAGCGTGCCCTCCGCAAAAGAAAAGGAGCCGGCCCGAAGGCCGGCTCCCGATGTCTTCCCTCAGCCGGGCCCGGAGGCCAGGCTCGATCCGGCTACGGTGCCGGCGGAGGAACCCACTTGTCGAGGTTGGGGCCGGTGTTCACGGTGACGTCGATGGCCAGGGAGTTCCCCTGCTGATCCTTCACCGTCCCGACGAGGTGGTAGGTGCTGTTGATGTTGAGGGTGGGAGCACCCGTCACCGTCAGGCTCGCGCCGGTGTAGGTGGTGTCCGAGTTCGGAACGTAGAGGAAGTTGAACCTCCGGGTGGTTCCGATGACGGCGTTGGTGACGTCGACTCCGTTCTCGAAGAGCTGGATCGTCGACGGCGGCACCGAGGCGAGCGGGTCAGGCTGGATGCTCTGCGGATCCATGGTCTTGTTGAAGAGGACCAGGATCTGGTTGTACACGAACGTGACCTTGTCGGGGTCCCGGTAGCTGGGCGGCACGTTGGACAGCGTGTACGCCGGCAGCACCTCGTAGGTGTAGTTGAGCCCGTTGTCCTGCTTGTAGGAACCCCCCACGTTGCCGGTGAAGAACGGCGCGTAGGCGGGACCGGTGCGGGTGGGGTAGCAGAGGACCGGGCAGACCGAGGTGAACCCGCCGCAGAGTCCGGCGAAGTTCGCATCGGCCCAGGCCTGGTCGGGATCGCGGTACGGCTGGGGGCAGCCGACCCAGTCCTGGGGCAGGACGCCCAGGATCCAGGTTCGGTAGGTCGTGTCGACCATGGTCACGCCGAGCACCACCGGCGGGGACGTATTGGCGGCCAGATAGGGGTCACAGCCGGTCACCGTCATCGCGGCCAGGACGGCCACCGCGAGTCCGATTCCCCCCCGGGTCCAGTTGCACGTGTTCATTAGAGTTCTCCTTGTCTTTCTCGGGAACCGTGCCCGGTTAGAAGCTCAGCGCCACGCCGAAGCGCGCGGAGATGGGCGTCTGGTACGCGGCGAGCCCAGTGGCGTTGGCGGGGCGTCCGTAGTTGAGGTTGATCGTGGGCCGACGTCCCTGGATGGTCCGGGCATACGGCAGGTCCGGGCAGTTGGCAGTGAGCGCCGCCAGCGGGTCCTTCTGGCTGATGGAGTTCTTGTTGCTGCACTGCGCGTTCTGCATGGGGGTCATCGAGTCCGTCAGGGTGTAGTTCATGTCGACCCACTGGACCGTCTGCGAATTGAGCAGGTTGAAGATGTCGAGGCTGAACTGCAAGGTGTAGGGACCCGAGATGGCCCAGAGCACCTTGGCGCCGGCGTCGAGCTGGATGGTCCAGTCGAGGTTGCCCGCCATGCCGCGGGGGAGCAGGTAGGACTCACCGGCTCCGTAGAGGGCGTGCACCGCCGTCGCGCTCACCGGCAGGCCGGACAGCGCCTGGAAGTTCACGCTGGGGACCAGGGTGACGTCCGGGGAGAGCGTGGCGTTGTACGAGGCGGCCAGCTTGATCTGGTTGGTGCGGTTGCCGACGAGCGGACCGGTCTTGTTGCCGAGCAGCGACACGAGGTCGTACTCGGAGGTGATGTTCGGGTCGAGCTGGCCGTTCTCCGGGCGGAAGAGGCCCGGGTAGTTGCCGCGCAGGGACGACCAGGTGTAGCTGGCCTGGGCCAGCCACTTCTTGGAGAAGAGCTTGTTCACCGTGAACGACACCGAGTCGTAGGACCGCTCCGG
Source organism: Chloroflexota bacterium (assembly GCA_037140135.1). GTDB lineage: Bacteria > Chloroflexota > Limnocylindria > Limnocylindrales > CSP1-4 > CAIXZV01. The sequence goes on along the minus strand of JBAXFC010000251.1, from coordinate 3,161 downwards.
CTTGGGCCAGTTGACCGTGTAGACCGTGCCGGTCCCGAGGCTCAGGCCCGCGGCGCTCTGCGGGTTGAAGGTCAGGCCGCCCACCGGGTTGTTCGGGTTGGCCTCCACCGTCCAGGGCTTCGACACCGAGGGGTTGGCGATGAAGTACGTGGCGCCGTCGTCGGAGGACATGTCCTCGATGACGTTGCCCATCCGGCGGCCGAGGTAGTCGACGCCGACGGTGAGGTCCTGGAGGATCTCGTACTGGATCCCGCCGCCGAACTGCTGCGTGTAGGACCCCTTCAGGTCGGGGGCAACCGGCGAGAAGCTGGTGGCGTTGGGGGTGAAGCCGGGGCCGTAGTCCACGAGGTCGCGGACGTTGCCGGTGTTGTTGTTGCCGGGGCCCTGGCCGATCCCGAGGCCGTAGACGTTCGTGCAGGTCTGGAGCGGGTTCCAGTTCTTGTTGGTCTTGGGGTCGAAGTTCCCGCAGGAGGTCGTCTCGTAGTAGCCCTGGATCTGGCTCTCGGAGCCGAACGCGCGGGCCGACATGTCGAGCGGGATGGCCTCGAAGTACATGCCCCAGTTCGCCTGGATCTTGCCGCGGCCGGTGCCGGTGAAGTCCCAGATGGCCTGGACGCGGGGAGCCCACTCGTTGGTGATGGCGAGGCTGTTGCCGAACGGCGAAGCGCTCGGGGTGGCGTTCTTGATGTTCTGGGTGTCGAGCCGGACGCCGAAGTTCAGGGTGAGGACGTTGGCGATCGTCCAGCTGTCCTGGATGTAGTAGCCGTTCGACCAGGTGTTGTTGTTCTGGATCGACTGGCCCGGGTAGTTGCCGGACTGGTAGCCCAGGTTCACGCAGTTGCCGTTGGCGTCGAGCGACGTGCAGAAGTTGGTGTTGCCGAGGCCGAGGGAGGGGGGCGGGAACACGCCGAACATGCGGTAGATCTGGGTCGAGTTGTTGCCGCCGGCGCCGTCGGTGTTCGGGTTGAAGGCGTTCAGGGTGGTGAGACCGATGGTGCGGGTGTAGGCGCCGCCGGTGTAGTAGGCCACCTTGTCGTAGGTCCCGTAGTCGATCTGGACGCCGGCCTTGAGCTGGTGCTGGCCGACGAGGTCGAAGAGGCCTGTCGCCGACACGTTGCCGGCGAAGCGGTTGTTCTTCGGGCTCTCCGTGTAGCCGGTGCCGCCGGTGAGGAAGTTCTGGACCACGCAGGCGCCGAAGGCGCAGGCCCCGTTGGGCAGGTCGATGAAGTTGGCGAGCTGCTGCGTGCTGCGCCACTGGACCGTGGAGGTCTGGAGCGTGTTCACCCCGTTGGCGGCGACGACGTTGTTCGGCGTGGCGCTGGAGTTGTACCAGCCGCCGCGGGCCTCGACGAGGAGGTGCTTGTCGAGGAACTTGCCGGTGTAGTTCAGGGTGACGTTGGTGGTGTTGGAATCGGTGTTGACGTTCGACGCGCTGCTGTAGCCGTTGGTCCCGACCACGCCGTAGGCGTTGGTCGGCTGGGTGTTGAACGAGGCGAAGATGTTGTTGTTCTCGTTGATGAGCCAGGTCAGCTTGGCGATCGCGAAGTACCGGTTGAAGCCGGTGGCGAGCGTCTCCTCCGTGCCGCCGATGGGCTTCATGATGTACTGGCCGTAGGCGTCCTGCTGCCAGGCGCCGGCGGTCTGCCCGGAACCCGTGATGCAGCCCGCGGTCCCCGGGGTGCAGGCGGTCCTCGACTGCACGTACTTGGTGCGGACGTCGTAGTTCATCTGCGGCGCGAAGCCGGCGTAGAACCAGATCTTGTCCTTGACGATGGGACCGCCGAGCTCGAAGCCGAAGTCGGACGCGTAGGAGCCCTTGTACGGGGTGGACTGGCTGGCGATCGCCTGGCCGTTGAGGAAGATGGCCGGCGTGGACGGGGTGAAGAGGCCCGGGGTGATGTTGCCCCAGATCGAGCCGTGGAACTCGTTGCCACCGGACTTGGTCACGGTGTTGATGATGCCGGCGGAGGAGTAGCCGTACTCGGGCATGAACGAGCCGACCTTGACGTCGAGCTGATCGACGAAGTTGGTGAGCAGGTTCGTTCCGAGGGTGCCGAAGCCCGGGTCGGAAACGCGGAGGCCGTCGATGATGTAGTTGTTCTCGGGCGAGCTCGCGCCGGCGAAGCTGATGCCGTAGGCGTCCCGCTGGGCGGTGGGGGCGATGACCGCGGCCTGCTCGTAGGAGCGGCTCGCGAGGGGCACCGCGGCCAGGTACTCCTTGGAGACGATCGTCCCGGCCTCGGCCGATCCGATGTTCACCGCGGGTGCGGTGCCGGTCTTGACGACCTGCTCGTCCATCTGCACCGACTCGGGAACCATGGCGAGGTTGGCGCGCAAGGTGAAGTCGACGCGGAGCCGGATGTCGCTGCGCTCGGCGGGCTTGAAGCCCTGGAGCTGGGCGGTCAGCCGGTAGTCGCCGGGAGGCAGCGCGGAGATGGTGTACTGGCCGCGGGAGTCCGTCACCGCGGTCTGCTCGCCCTGGAGGGCCTTACTGGTGGCGATGACGAGCGCGCCGGCGACGGGCTTGCCCGTGGCTGCGTCGTTCACCACGCCGACGATGGTACCGGTGGACTGTGCAGCGGCCGATCCGGCGAAGAGAAGCATCGCGACGGGTGCCACCCACAAGAGGCGCAGCAACTTCTTCCTCATGACTTCCTCCCTAGGAGAGATGCGAGAAGCTGAAGCCAGACGGTGGAGCCAGCTTGAAACCTTTTGAGAAACCCTTTGAGGCCGCCCTGAAACGGTCCCGCAACACACCGTTGCGGGATGGCCGAAGTGTGCGATTTCTACGCACCGGGTTGGGGAATGTCAACGACCTTGCGCTTGTTTCTTCCATGCCGCTTGCGGCCCGGGGCGGACATCTCTCCGGACGGTGGAGCAGCGAAGGGCGCGTTCACCTTCGATCCCTGGATTCGACGCTTTGCGCCATCGGCCGAGCGAGGGGGGGCCGACCGGCGTCCTCCATCCCGTGATCCGGGCCGGGTTCCGGCGCGTGAACCGAGTGGCCACGCGGTCGACCTTGTATCGGTTGACAAGAAATCCTTTGGCCGCTAAAAGCCGCCGGTCCTTTAAGCCTTCCCTTTTCCGGGCTGATTCTCACGTCATCAAAGAGGCCCCGGCGTGTTCGACGAAGTCACCAAGACAGAAGGCGGCAAGCGCGT
>JBAXFC010000250.1:0-5826 GCA_037140135.1 Chloroflexota bacterium | reverse complement strand
CGAACAAGACCGTCAACGAGGACAGCGGGGCGCAGACGTTCGCCGGCTGGGCGACGGGCATCTCGGCGGGCGCGACCAACGAGTCAGGCCAGGTGCTGACGTTCCACGTGAGCGCCACCGACACCAGCCTGTTCTCCTCGCAGCCGGCGGTCTCGACCGCAGGCACGCTGACCTTCACGCCGGCGGCCGATGCCAACGGCACGACGAACGTCGACGTCTACCTGACCGACAACGGCGGCACGGTCGGCTGCTCCGGCGCCTGCGACACCACCGCGACGCAGACCTTCTCGATCACCATCACCTCCGTCAACGACGTCCCCTCGTTCACCAAGGGCGCGAACAAGACCGTCAACGAGGACAGCGGGGCGCAGACGTTCGCCGGCTGGGCGACCGGCATCTCGGCCGGCGGCGGCGCCGACGAGGCCAGCCAGACGCTCACCTTCCACGTGACCGCCACGGACACCAGCCTGTTCTCAGTCCAGCCGGACGTATCGGCGGATGGCACGCTCACCTTCACGCCCGCCGACAACGCGTTCGGAACGACGACCGTCGAGGTCTACCTGACCGATGACGGCGGCACCGTGGGCACCGGCGACGACACCAGCGCCACCCAGACCTTCACGATCACGATCGACGCGGTCAACGACCTCCCGGTCGCGACCGCCCAGTCGGTCAGCGTGGACGAGGACAGCCACGACAACCCGATCACCCTCGCGGGCACGGATGTCGAGACCGCGGCAGGCGACCTCACCTTCTCGGTGACCCTGCCGCCGGCCAACGGCTCGCTCAGCGGCACCGCGCCTGACCTCGCCTACACCCCCGACGCGAACTACTGCGGCGCCGACGCCTTCTCCTTCAAGGTCCATGACGGCACCGCCTGGTCCACCGTGGCGGCGGTCGTGTCCATCACGGTCGACTGCTTCAACGACCTCCCGGTCGCGACCGCCCAGTCGGTCAGCGTGGACGAGGACAGCCACGACAACCCGATCACCCTCGCGGGCACGGATGTCGAGACCGCGGCAGGCGACCTCACCTTCTCGGTGACCCTGCCGCCGGCCAACGGCTCGCTCAGCGGCACCGCGCCTGACCTCGCCTACACCCCCGACGCGAACTACTGCGGCGCCGACGCCTTCTCCTTCAAGGTCCATGACGGCACCGCCTGGTCCACCGTGGCGGCGGTCGTGTCCATCACGGTCGACTGCTTCAACGACCTCCCGGTCGCCGACAGCCAGGACGTGACGGTCGATCAGAACAGCACCGACAACCCGATCACGCTGACGGGCTCCGACGTGGACACCGCCGACACGCTCGTCTACGGCGTGACGCTGCCCCCGTCCCACGGCACGCTCGACGGCACCGCCCCCGACCTCACGTACACGCCCGACGCCGGCTACTTCGGCGACGACGCGTTCTCGTTCACGATCGGCGACGGGACCGGCTTCTCCAATACCGGAACCGTGAGCATCACGGTCGCGAAGGATCTGACAGGCCCGGTCGCATTCGCCCCGACCATCGCGTTCGGCAGCGGCCGCGTTGACGAGACGGCTCCGCTCCTCATCTCGTGGCCGGCCGCCACGGATGCCGGGGTCGGCGTTGCCTCCTACGAAGTCCGGGTCTCGATCGCCGGCGCCGCGCCGGTCCTGGTCTACGCGGGCACCGCCCGATCGGTGACCAGGTTCTACGCCTTCGGCAAGACCCTCGTCTTCTCCGTCCGCGGCGTGGACAACAACGGCAACAAGGGCAGCTGGGTCGCAGCGGCCAGCCGCAAGCTCGTCGCGTACCAGAGCGCCGGGATCACGTACGTCGGAACCTGGCCGACCGTGGCCTCGTCCGGATCGTCCGGCACCGGGTACCGCTACACGACAACGCTCGCGAAGTCCGCGACGCTGAAGTTCACGGGTAACGCCGTCCTCTACGTCGCCGCGAAGATGGCCTCCGCGGGTTACGTGAGGGTCTACGTGGACGGGCACCTGCTCGGCCGGTACAACCTCAAGACCGCGAGCACAACGCTCGGCCAGATCATCGCCCGCAAGGTCGGGCTCGGCGCCGGGTTGCACACGATCAAGATCGTGAACGACCAGGCCGGACGGCGGACGACGCTGGACGCATTCATCGTCCTCCAGTAGAACCCAGCCTCTCTCGCGCGGCGACGCCGCCGGCTCTGCCGGCGGCGTCGCTGTGTCCGTCGCGGCAGCGGGAGCGCGTCAGGGCGCCGCGGCAGCGGGAGCGCGTCAGGGCGCCGCGGCGCGGCGGGTCAGGGCGCCGCGGCGCGGCGGGTCGCCGCGATCATCCCGCGGGCCGGTGCTCCGCCACGATCGCGAGGATCCTCGCGCCGTACTTGGCAGATTTCGCGGGGCCGATCCCCTTCACCCGGTCCAGCTCCTCGACCGAGCGAGGCAGGGCCGCGGCGATGGCTGCCAGGGTCTCGTCCGTGGCGATGATGTACGGCGGCGCCTTGCTCTCCCTCGCGACGGAGGTCCGCCACGAGCGGAGCGCCTCGAAGACCGGACCACCGCCAGCACCGAGGCCGCCAGACCCGCCGGGGCCACCTGGTCCGCTGGAGCCACCACGCGGCGGCCCGCCAGGCCCGGCCACGGTCGGAGGCACCGGCGCGAGGCCCTTGAGGAACCGCGACGGCTTCTTCGTGGACGAGACCGCGAGGAACGTCCGCGCCCGCGTGATCCCCACGTAGAGCAGCCGCCGCTCCTCCGCGATGGCGTCCGGATCGTCCTTGGCCTGGCGGATCGGCAGGGTGCCCTCGTCCACGGAGGGCAGGAACACCGCGTCCCACTCGAGACCCTTCGCCCGGTGGTACGTGAGCAGGTTGACCCCACCGGCCGAGGACGACTTCTCGTGCGCGGCCCGGGAATCGAGATCGGCAAGGACCTCGTCCAGCCCGGCCGACACGTCCCCGTCGAGAAGGTGGTCCACGATGGCGACCAGCGTGTCGAGCGAGGCCTGCCGCTCGCGCGCCTCCTGCCCGTCGGGCGTGGCGTCCTCCTCCCAGCCGAGGGCCTCCGCCCAGCGCGAACGGATCGACGCCCCCAGGGCGCTCCCCTGCCCCGCCGGCCGCGGCGCCCGTCGCAGACCCGCGATGGCGCCGCGCACCTCCGGCCGGTCATAGAAGCGCGTGCCGCGCAGCTGGTACGCGATCCCCGCGCGCGTGAACGCCTCCTCGATGGGCGCGAGGGCGGCGTTCGTGCGGCAGAGCACCGCGATCTCCGCCGGGTCAACGTCCTCCGCGAGACGGCCCCGGACCCAGGCCACCAGCAGGTCCAGCTCCTCCTCTCCGTCCCGGCTCGTGAGCCGCACCGGCCGCGGCCCGTCCGGGCGGGTGGCGACGAGCCGCTTGTTGCGGCCATCCGCGGCGAGCAGGCGGTTGGCGAGCTCGAGGACCTGGGGCGTGGAGCGGTAGTTGCGCACCAGCGGGATCACCCGCGCACCCGGCCAGCGCCGCTCGAACCCGGTCAGGTACGCCGACGAGGCGCCGGTGAACGAGTAGATGGTCTGGTCCTCGTCGCCTACCACGCACAGGTCGCGACGGTCCCCGATCCAGAGCTCCAGGAGCCGCTGCTGGAGCGGGTTGGTGTCCTGGTACTCGTCCACGCTGAACCAGCGCTTGCGGGCGCGGATCGTCTCCGCAGCGTCCTCGTCCTCCGCCAGCAGGTCCACGGTGCGCAGGAGGAGGTCCTCGAAGTCGATGCGGCCCTCACGGGCCTTGGTCCTCTCGTAGCCGGCATACACGCGCGTGACCAGGTCGGCCGGGATCGGCGGGGTGCGGCCGGCATCGACGGCGGCCAGCTCGTAGTCCGCAGGGGCGATCCGCCGGGTCTTCGCCCACTCGATCTCGTCCGCCAGGTCCTTGGACGGCGTGAACCGGTAGTGGCCGGGCAGCTGGCGGACGAGGCGGCTCACGAACAGCGCCTTGGAGTCGAGGAGGTCCGGCAGCGGCTCCCCGTCGTGGCGCAGGGGCCAGAAGTGGCGCAGCTGGCTCAGCGCATGCGCGTGGAAGGTGCGCGCCGTCACGCCCGGCAGGCCCAGCGACCGGAGGCGCGCCACCATCTCGCCCGCGGCCTTGTCCGTGAAGGTCACCACCAGCACCTGGTCCACGGGCACGACGTCCGTGGCGATCGCGTACGCGGTCCGGCGGCTGATCACGCGCGTCTTGCCGCTCCCCGCGCCCGCAAGGATCGCGACGGGACCGTCCGTGGCGAGGACGGCCTCGCGCTGCTCCGGGTCGAGGTCTGCGAGGAGGAGGTCGGGGTCGAGACTGGGCACGACGGGAGGCTAGCAGCCGCCGCTTATCCGCGGCTCAACCGGCCGCCGCGAGCGGCCCGAGTCGGCCCCAATGCCGGCGACGGACCACCGGCCGCCGACGAGCGGCCCGGGCCGTCACCTGCACCGGCGACGCATTACCGGTCGGGCGCAGCCCAATACGTTCGGAACCGCAGGTCTGCCTCGTGCTCCGCTCGGGCGAGGTCGTCACGGCAGGCGTCGAGCCAGGCCGATGTGGCGAGGATCCAGGCCACGACCATCGGCGGCAGCCCCAGGACCATCCAGACCAGGGCGACCGCTCCGTCCGGGTCCATGAGGGGCGGCCAGGCGATCAGGATCAGCGCGAGCAGCAGCGCCACCGGCACCCAGCCCGCCACCAGCAGGCTCATCGCAGCCTCGTCGCCATCAAGCTCGGCCGCGCGCGTCCATGCGCGATCACGCTCCTCGCCGGGCGGCCTGCCGTGGCGTCGCGCCAGGACCCGCATCGCGATCGCGTAGCCCACGAGCACGACGACCGCGGCGGCGGCCGATCCGTTGTGCAGGCTTCCAGAACCATGCACGATCCTGGGCACGAAGGCGAACGCGGCCACGAGGCCGACCAGCGACAGACCCCGTGCCATCACGCCCGCAAGGGCACCATGCACGGGCGCTTCCACGAGGGTGCGCGGATCAGCCTCCATGCAGGAGGTGTCGTCACCGGCAGCGGCCGGGAGGACGGTCAGGTCGTGGGCGCCATTCGGGGAGGCCGCCGGGCGGCGACGGGATCAGCGCGCCGTCGGACCCTCATCGGGCCTGGAAGCCTGGTCGGCCGGGAGCCCGGCGCCCTCGGGCGCGACGGCCGGGGCCTCGGCGGCCTCGGCGGCCTCGGACGGGACGTCGGCCGCGACGGCCGGGAGCCCGGCGCCCTCGGGCGTGGCCCACGCGAAGAGGTCTCTGTCGGCATCGGCATCGGCATCGGCATCGGCATCGGGCGTGGCCAGTTCCCCGTCCGGAGCGTCGGCCCCGGACCCGTGGACCACGAACAGGCGCATGAGCGGTGGCTTGATCCGCAGCTTCGCGGTGCCGCGGCCCAGGCCGATGAGCGCCGCCACGAACAAGGCGATCCAGACCGCGGACCCCGAGGCGCTGACCAGCGTCCGGAGCATCAGGTTCTCGCCCTTGGGGTCGACGATGATCTGCACGGGACTGCCGATCCGCTCGACCACCAGCAGCACGCCCGCGAGCCAGGCGATGAACCAGGCTCGCTGCGGCTTGAGCCGGTCGGAGGTGGCGAGCACCAGGCGCGCCGCCACGATCGACCAGCGCGCCACCAGCACCAGCGAGAGCGACAGGCCGATCACGTTGAGCCAGCCCACGAACTGCCCGAGGTCGATCGCCTGGCCGAAGTACGGCGCGTAGGCGATCAGCATCGCAATCGGGCCGATGGCCGCCGCGAGCCAGAGGATCGGCCGCTTGAGCCGGGCGCCGGCATCGGACAGGCCATCGGAGAAGGCCCAGGCTCCGGTGATGGAGAGGATGCCGATGGCGTAGGACACCATGACGATGGCGAGC
>JBAXFC010000249.1:0-5849 GCA_037140135.1 Chloroflexota bacterium | reverse complement strand
CGCCCCTCCACCGCAGACCCCGGGTCCCGCTCGAACACCGACGGCACGCCGGCCTTCACGAGCCGCCCCCGGGTCACCGCCCGCTCGCCGTACTTGCGGCGGATCACGTCGAGCGCCTCGGCCGCCTGGTGCCGCCGGGGCTCGTCGGGACCCCCGAACAGCGAGAGTTGCCCGCGCTCCCGGAAGTTGGAGGCGGTGACCCCCACCAGCCGGATCCGCTGGCCGTGCATCTCGCGCCGCAGAAGCACCAGCGCCGCCTCGTAGATCGGCTCCGTGAGATCGGCCGGCACGTCGAGCGTGGCCTGGCGGCTGATCGTCGTGAACGAGGAGTCGCGGAGCTTGATCGTGATCGTCGCCGCGCGCAGGCCGGCAGCCCGCAGCCGCCACGCCACGCCATCGGCCATGCCCAGCAGCGTGCGCTCGACGACCTCCCGGTCCGCCGTGTCGTGCTCGAACGTGTGCTCGTGCCCGATCGACTTGGCGGGCTCCCCCGTCGCCACCGGATCCGCATCGACCCCGTGCGCCCGCGCCACGAGCGAGGCCCCGTGCTTGCCGAACCGCCGCTCGAGGACCTCCGGCGGCAGGGCCGCGAGATCGCCGATCGTCTGCACCCCGTAGTCACGCAGCGCGAGGGCCGTCTTCTCGCCCACGCCCCACAGGCGCGAGATCGGCAGTGGCGCGAGGAACGATGCCTCCTCGCCCGGCGGCACCACCACGAGGCCGTCCGGCTTGCGCAGGTCGGAGCCGATCTTGGCCACCAGCTTGGTCGTCGCCACGCCGACCGACGCGGTCAGCCCGACCTCCTCGTGCACGGTGACCTTGATCGTGCGCGCGATCGTCTCGCCGTCCCCGAACAGCGCCCGCGAGCCGGTGACGTCGAGGAACGCCTCGTCGATTGAGATCGGCTGGACCATCGGGGTGAAGCGGCGCATGACCGCCATCACCTCGCGGCTGGCCTGCTGGTAGCGGCGCCCGTCCACGTTGACGTAGATGCCCTGCGGGCAGAGCCGGTACGCCGTGCGCAGCGGCATCGCCGAGTGCACACCGAACTTCCGGGCCTCGTATGAGGCCGCCGAGACCACGCCGCGCGACGTCGGATCCGAGCCGCCGACGATCACGGGCCTGCCCCGGTACTCGGGATGGTCGCGTTGCTCGACCGACGCGAAGAAGGCGTCGAGGTCGACGTGGAGGATGGTGCGCATCTCGTTCGCTATCATCGCCGCAGGGTGCGCGTGCCGCCATCCCAGAGCGCGAGTGGGGAGCGACGATGAAGCCTGGCCGGGCCGAGAAGGCGGGTACGACCGGCGCTTCCGCGCCTGCGGCCCCGGCGCCCGACGCCCCAGCGCCCAAGGCCGCACCCAGGGACCCAGCCCCCGCCCGCTTCCGCCTGCGCGACCCGGATACCGTCGTAGACCGGTACCTGATCCCCCTCGCCTTGTTCGTCGCCGCGTTCCTGGTGTTCGCGTTCGTCAACCACGGGCGGCCGGCCAACCTCAACTACTTCGTCCCGCTCGCGGACGCCTTCCTCCATGGCCGGCTGGGCCTCACCTCGGCCCCCTCCTGGCTCAACGAGCTCGTACCGTCGGGCACCGGCCTCTACTACGTGGTCTACCCGCCGGCACCCACCGTCCTGGTCCTTCCGTTCGTCATCGTCTTCGGACCGGAGGTCAACCAGGCCTGGCCGTCGATCCTGTTCGGCGCCCTGGGCATCGCGGTCGCCTCGGTGGTCATCCGCTACACGGGCGTGGACCGGCGGACCCGGATCATCCTCGCGGCCACCGTCGCCTTCGGCACCATCGCCTGGTTCTCCGCCCAGGCGGGCTCGTCCTGGCACTTCGCCCACGTCGCGGCGACCCTGTTCATGCTGACGGCCATCGTGCTCGCCCAGAAGGACGCGCGGCCCGCCCTGATCGGCCTGGCCTTCGCGGCCGCTGCGATGTCGCGCCTGCCGGTGGCGATGGCGGCCCCCTTCTTCATCGCCTACTTCATCGACCGCGACATCCGCGAATCGACCGGCGACCGGACCCCGTTCGGCTGGCTGGGCCAGGATCGTCCGCGGATCTGGAACACCCGGCCCGACCTGCGCTCGACGTTCCTGCTTGCCCTGCCCGCCCTGGTCGAGGTGGGCGTCATCCTGATCCTCTACGGCATCTACAACGCCGCCCGCTTCGGATCACCGTTCGAGAACGGCTACGCCCTGATCCCGGGGCTCCTCCAGGAGAACCAGTACGAGCACGGGTTCTTCGCGATCCTCAACATCCCGCGGATCCTGTTCGCGATGCTCCTCTCCGTGCCGGAACAGGTGGCGGGCTTCCCGTGGATCCAGTCCCGCAAGCTCGGCGGCCTCAGCATCCTCCTGACCACGCCGCTCTTCCTGTGGGCCATCAAGGCGCGGCGGCCGGACTGGTTCGGGATCGGCGCCTGGGTCTCGATCGGCCTGATCCTCGTGCCCATCCTCACGCACTCCGATCCGGGTGGGGCCCAGTTCGGCTTCCGATACGCCCAGGATCTCTACCCGCTGCTCCTGCTGCTCGTGATCCGCGGTCTGCGCGGCCGGATCTCGTTCGAGGCGTGGATCGCGATCGGCATCGGCTGGGTGATCAACATCTGGGGCATGGCCTCCACGTACGCGGACTGGTGGAAGTGACCGGATCCGGCCGGCCGGCGATCGAGACCGCGAGCCCGGCCGGGCGGACCGGAAGGGCGGGAAGGGCCGCCAGGACCCGATGGGCCTGATCGGCCGGCTGCGAACCGGTCTCGGCCTCGACGACCTGCGCGCCCGCGACGTCCTGGCGCTGTTCGGGGCGGCGCTGGCGATCCGCCTGCTGCTCGCCGTCGTGATCCTGCCGGCCTCGGGCCACCGCTCGGACCTCGCGATCCTCGCCCAGTGGGCGGTGGAGCTGGCGCAGAACGGGCCCGGCGCCTTCTACCGGCCCGACTCCGGCTACTTCGCCGACTACCCGCCGGTCTACCTCTACGTCCTGTGGTTCACGGGGGTCGCGGGCTCGGTGCTGGGCGGGACGGACACACCCACCTTCTCGCCCTTCGTGCTCAAGCTGCCGTACATCCTCGCGGACCTCGCGGCAGGCTGGTTCCTGCTGCTCCTGGTGCGCCGCATCGCCGGGCCGGGGGCCGGGGTGAGGGCGGCCGCCCTGTTCCTGCTCAACCCCGCGGTCATCCTGATCTCCACGGTCCGGGGCCAGAACGACCCGGTGGCCACCGCAGCGGTCCTGGCAGCCGCCTGGCTCCTGGCCACCGACCGCCTCGAGTGGGCGGCCGTCGCGGCCGGCACCGCGCTGCTGATCAAGTTCCAGTACGGCTTCATGGTCCCGATCACCGGGCTCGTGGTCCTCCGGCGCGAGATCCTCGGATCGGCAGCCCGGCCACCGGACCGGATCCGGGCCGGCATGACGGCCGCCGTGGGCGCGGTCACGATCCTCGTGCTGTGCGCGCCGTTCGGGCTCTGGCCCTTTGCCCCCTCCGATCCGGCCCACAGCCTGGTCGCCCGTTTCATGGCGGCCAGCCACGCGTTCCCGGGCGTCACCCAGAACGCGTTCAACCTGTGGATGAACCCCTTCTCGAACATCATCCTGATCGGCAGGACCGGGCTGACCGAAGGGCACGTCGTCGATGACACGGTGGCCCTGCTCACGGTGGGCGGGTTCCAGCTCTCGGCGCAGACGATCGGCAACGGCCTGTTCGCGGTCGCGGTCGTACTCGCGCTCCTCGTCCTCCGCAAGCGAGACGATGCGCTCGCGCTCTGTTTCGTGGCCCTTGCGATCGTGGTCGCGTTCTTCGTCCTGCCCACCCGCATCCACGAGCGGTACCTCTACCCGGCGATCGCCCTCGCCGTGCCCATCGCGATCGTGGGCCGGCGGGCGTGGTGGGCGGTCTTCGCGGCCGTCTCGGCGATCCTGTTCCTCGACGCCTACTGGGTCTATTCGCTGCCCATCGGGAACGCGGGGCCCGGGCGCGGCCTGCTCGCGGACACCCTGTACTCGCCGGCCGGGATCTACCTGACCTCGCTCTGCTCGGACATCGTGCTGGTCTGGCTGCTCTGGCAGACACGGAGGCCGGCGGCGATCCCGATGGGGGGCGACGAGCTTCCGGAGCGGGCGCTCCTGGTGGCTCCCGACACCGGGGACAGGGCGGAAGACCGGGCGGAAGACGACGCCGATGCCGATGAGGCCGAGGTCGAGGTCGATGAGATCGATGGCGCCGGTATCGGGGCAGGCACCGAGGCCGAACCGGGATCCGGCGAACCGCCACCCGTCACCGCCGCCGCAGCTCCGGTCGCGGCGACCCTCGTCGCGGCACGCGCCCGCGCCCCGGAACCGGAACCGGAGCCCGATCCCGAGCCGGAGCCGGAGCCGTACGACGGCATCGGCCTGCCACCACCCGAGCCACCAGCGCCCCTCCCCCGCGACGTGGAGCCCGGGCGGAGCCGCCTGCCGGCGATCGTGCCCGCCGTCATCGGCCTCGGTCTCCTGGCCTTCCTGGCCGCCTTCTGGGCCGCGCGGATCGTGGTCACGTCCAAGGGCTGGCTGTGGAACCTGGACATGCCCAAGATCGACTACCCGCTCGCCGTGTTCGCCCACGAAGCGCTCACGTCGGGCCATCTCCCTCTCTGGAACGACCGCCTGGGCCTGGGCTACCCGCTCTACGCCGAAGGCCAGATCGGCGCCTTCTACCCGCCCAACTGGCTGCTCTTCCAGCTTCAGCCGATCACCGCCCTCGACGTGAGCCGCGTCCTGCACCTTGCCTTCGCAGGCCTGGGCGCCGGGCTGCTCGTGCTGCGGATCCGGGGCTCGCGGGCCGGGGCCGTCATCGCCCTGCTCGTCGCGGTCCTCGGCGGCGGTATCACCGCCAAGCTCGAGTGGTACAACCTCGTGGCCGCCTACGCGTACCTGCCCTGGGTCCTGCTGCCGCTCGTCCGGCGGCCACGGCCCACGCGGGCGGGGCTGGTCGTCGCAGGGCTCCTGTACGGCTTGCAGGCGCTCGCAGGCCATCCCAACACCTGGCTCCTCACCGGCATCGTGGCCGGGCTGATCCTGCTCGCGGGCGCCGACGGCCGGATCGCGGGCCTGCGGCGGGCCCTGGGCATGGGCCTCCTGGGCGCCGGCATCGCCGCGATCCAGTTGATCCCGACCGCGCTCCTGACGACGATCTCCGTGCGCAGCAACGCCCTGAGCCCCAACGACCTGTTCGCCTCCGCCTCCACCCCGTTCGACATCCTCGCGTTCGCGTTCGCGGGCGCCTTCACGCAGGTCAGGGACGGGGCCTGGTACCAGTTCGGCATCTGGTACCCGGACGGCATCTTCGCGCTGCTCGAGGTGGCCGCCTACGTGGGCCTGCCGGTGCTGGGCCTCGCGGTCGCCGGGGCGCGCCTGCGCCGGTCGCGGCCGTTCCTGCTCGCGATCGCGGTCCTCATCGCCATCCCGGTCGTGGAGGCGTTCCGACCCGAGATCCTGCTCTCCGTGCCGCTGCTCAACGGTCTCCGGTCACCGGACCGCACCGATGAACGAGCTCTTGTCCGAGGTGAACTGGCTGAGGGGCTGGCTGGAGTTGGGGGCAGGCCCGAAGAGCACCAGCGGCACTGCGGCAACGACCACGAGCGCCGGCGCCGCGATCGCGCGGACCGCCGCGGACCGGCCGGCGCCAACCGCCAGGGCGACCACCGCGCCGCCCGCGGCGAGCTCCGCCAGCAGCGGCCATGGCGCGAGCATCGCCTTGAGCACCAGGTCGTGCTTGTCGGCGACCTGCTTGGCGTCGCCGAACGTGGTGAACGCCAGGGCGACGGCGTTGAAGGCGTCCGGGATCCAGAGGGCGGCGTACGCGCTGTGCCTGGC
>JBAXFC010000248.1:0-5863 GCA_037140135.1 Chloroflexota bacterium | reverse complement strand
CGTCGCCCGGGAAGTGGTTCTTGGTCAGCAGCTCGCGGACCTCGAGCTCGACGAGCTCGAGCAGCTCCGGGTCGTCGACCGCGTCGCACTTGTTGAGGAACACGACCATGTACGGCACCTCGACCTGGCGGGCCAGGAGGATGTGCTCGCGGGTCTGCGGCATCGGGCCGTCGGTGGCGGCGACCACGAGGATCGCGCCGTCCATCTGGGCGGCGCCCGTGATCATGTTCTTGATGTAGTCGGCGTGCCCGGGGCAGTCGACGTGCGCGTAGTGGCGCGCGTCCGTCTCGTACTCGACGTGCGCGATCGCGATCGTGATGCCGCGCTCGCGCTCCTCGGGGGCGTTGTCGATCGAGTCGAACGCCCGGTACTCGGCCTTGCCGCGCAGCGCCAGGTACTTGCTGATGGCGGCCGTGAGCGACGTCTTGCCGTGGTCGATGTGGCCGATCGTGCCGACGTTCACGTGCGGCTTCGTGCGCTCGAACTTCTTCTTGGCCACAGGACCTTCTCACTCCACTGGTGGGGCGGTTGCCCGCATCGGACGGACTGGTATCGGCGAGAGATGGAGCCCAGAACGGGATTCGAACCCGTGACCTCATCCTTACCAAGGATGTGCTCTACCGGCTGAGCTATCTGGGCCCGCTGGTGACAGCGCCGCTGACGGCGCGGCCCCCTGGACGCATTCGTGCCTGTTGGAGCCGACGACGGGACTCGAACCCGGAACCGGCGGTTTACAAAACCGCTGCTCTACCAATTGAGCTACGTCGGCACGCGCGCATAGTCAAACAAGAGTTGGACTCCGCGAGCCGGGGAATAATACGGCCCGAGGCGCGGAGCGTCAAACCTCCCCGGGTGCGGTGCAGGTCTCGCGTGACCCACATGGACGGGGCGCTCTGTAGGACTCCGGGTGGCCCGCGCGGTGCGGGGTCCCGGCAAACCCCTGACCAGCGGCACAACCGCGGTCTCGCACCGGACAGTAGCATCGCAAGTGGTTGTCAGACTCCCACGGCTCCGCCGGTCGGCCTCCAGTGGCCCACCGCAGCCGGAGGGATGTCGTCCTCGGGTGCGCCCCGCCCGATGAGGGTTTGCCGCGTGGGGTGCGGCCGATTGATGGTGACGCACATGGTGATCGCGCGAGGTGGGGGCATCCCGGGGACGGGCATCCGACGGTCACCGTTCGCCTTCGTCCTGGCGGCGCTCGTCGTGGTCGCGGCCGCCTGCGGACCGTCGGCGCCGCCAACACCCAACCCTGACGGCTCTGTCAACCTCCGGATCGGCTTCACCGCCTCGCGCACCGGCTCGCTCGAGGTCACCTCCCTCAAGCAGGTCAAGGGGCTCGAGACGTGGGCAGCCGACGTCCGGGCGGCGGGCGGGATCCACCTCGCGGACGGCCGTGTCCTGATGCCGCAGCTCGTGTCCTACGACGACGAGTCGCGCACGGACCGCGTCCAGGCGCTCTACCAGAAGCTCATCAACACGGACCGGGTGGACGTGCTCGTCTCCCCGTACTCAAGCGGGCTGATCAAGGCCGCCGCCGTCGTGTCCGAGCAGAACGGCAAGGTGATGATCACCGCCGGCGGAGCCGACGACGCCACCATGTCGCAGGGCTTCACCGGGATCTACCAGGTCTACACGCCGGCCTCTGCCTATCTCGAGGGAGCCATCGACCTCGCCCTGGCCCTTGACCCCACGATCCACCGGATCGCGATCGTGAACGAGAAGGACGCCTTCTCCACGTCCGTTGCCGACGCGGCTGGCCCCTACGCCACCGCCAAGGGCCTCGAGGTCGTGCTCGACGAGGGCTACGACTCGGGCACGACGGACTTCGGCCCGTTCCTCAACAAGATCGCCGCCGCCTCGCCGGACGCGATCATCGGCGGTGGCCACCTCGCGGATGGCCAGACGCTCGCCCGGCAGCTGACGGAGAAGCAGGTGCCGGCCCGGTTCGTGGCCCTGCTCGTGGCCCCGCCGGATCCGACGTTCGCCAAGATCGGCGATGCGGCCCTGGGGGTCGTCGGGCCGTCGCAGTGGGAGCCGTCGGTCGGCTACTCGGCCGAGGCGGCCGCGGCGCTGGGCATCCCCTACGTGGGTCCGACGGTCGCGGAGTTCACGGCCGCCTACAAGGCCGCCACGGGCGCCGCGCCCACCTACCACGCTGCGGGCGGCTACGCGGCGGGGCTCGTGCTCGCCGCCGCGATCGAGCGGGCGGGCTCCACCGACACGGCGGCCGTGGAGCAGGCGCTTGACGGGCTGGATGTGATGACCTTCTTCGGCCACCTCCGCTTCTCCGGCGACCAGCGGACGCACGGGAAGCAGATCGCCCACCAGATGGTCTACGTGCAGTGGCAGCGTGCTGTCGACGGCACCCTCCATACCGTCGTCGTATGGCCGCAGGAAGCCGCCACCGTGGCAGCGCAGCTGCGGACGACACCGTGAGCGCCCTCCTCCCGTCCGCCGTGGACGGCATCCTGCTGGGCTTCGTCTATGGCCTCGCGGCCATGGGCCTGACCCTGATCTTCGGCGTCATGCGCGTCGTCAACCTGGCGCACGGCACGCTGATCGCCGCCGGCATGTTCACCGTCCTCCTGGCCACGAACGCGCTCGGCCTCGGACCCTACGCGGGGGTGCTGCTGGCGGCGGTGGTCGGCCTCGCGGCCGGGATGGTGATGTACGTCCTGGCCGTGGACCGGGTCGTGGACGCTCCGGAGCTGTCCACCCTGCTCGCGACGTTCGCCGTCAACATGATCGTGATCGGCCTCGCCACCGCCATCCTGACCACGAGCCCGCAGACCGTCGATGCCGACCTCGGCTCGATCCACGTGGGCAGCGTCACCATCCTCGGGACGCACCTGGCGGCCGTGCTGGTCTCGTGCCTGGCGGCCGGGGCGCTGTACGTGTTCCTCTACCGGACCCGGCCCGGCAAGTCGGTGCGCGCCGTCGCCGCCGACAGGGCCGCGGCGGAACTGGTGGGCATCGACTCGCGGCGGATGCTGGCGCTCGCCTTCGGCGTGGGCGCGGCGCTCGCGATGATCGGCGGCTCGCTGCTGGCCACCATGTTCTCGTTCACGGTTCTCTCGGGCGACCCGTACCAGACCAAGAGCTTCGTGATCGTGGTGTTGGGCGGCCTGGGCAACCCGGTCGGTGCGCTCCTGGGAGGCATCGTGCTGGGGCTGCTCGAGGGCGTCTCCACGGTCGTGATCCCCGTGTCGTGGGTCCCCGTGCTCGAGTACGTCGTCTTCGTCCTCATCCTGCTGATGCGGCCCAACGGGCTGCTGGGTCGCCGCCGATGAGCGACATCACGCCACCCGTGGCCATCCCGGCCCCCGCCCGTCTCCTGGTGCCCGTCGTCCTGGCCGTGGTCGCCGGGGTGGGCCTGGTTCCCCTGCTCACCAACGACCCCGCCCTGCGCGAGACGCTGTTCTCGTTGCTGATGGCGATCACGCTGGCCACCTCGGTCAACATCATCACCGGCTACACGGGCTACGTGTCGTTCGGCAACATCGTGTTCTTCGGGATCGGCGGCTACGCGGCCTTCTGGCTGATGCAGTTCGGCGGACTCAACTTCGTGCCCGCGGCCCTGCTCGCGATCGTGCCGGCGGTGGCGATGGCGGTCGTGGTGGGCGGTGCGGTGCTGCGGCTCCGGGGTGCCCACTTCGCGCTCGCGACCATCGGCATCCTGGCCGCCACCTCGGCCTTCATGTCCAACTTCCCGCCGACCGGCGGCGCAGTGGGCATGTTCTTCGACTTCAGCGTGTACAGCGTCTACGGGGGCGCCCGCAACGCCGCGCTGCTGGCCTACGGGGCGATGCTGCTCACGACGCTCGCAGCCATCGCGACCTCGTATGCGGTCCGGCGCTCACGCCTGGGCCTGGCCCTGATGACGATCCGCGAGGACGAGGACGAGGCGATGGTCCTCGGGATCAACCCGCCGCGGCTCAAGGTGGCGGCCTATGCGCTGTCCGCCCTGTTCCCGGCACTCGCCGGGGCCGCGTTCTTCTTCAAGAACGGCGTCATCGAGCCCGGGCAGGCGTTCGACTTGACCCGCTCGATCGAGTCACTGGTGATGGTGGCGCTGGGTGGCCTGGGAACCGTGGCCGGCCCGATCATCGGGGCCGCGGCCTACGACCTGCTCCGGAGCTCGCTCATCACGAGCTCCTCGCTTGCGGACTACCAGATGTCGATCGCGGGCCTGCTGCTGCTGGTCGTGATCCTGTTCGCGACGACCGGCCTCGTTGGCTGGCTTCGCGCCCGATGGCCGCGCACGCGGCGGTGGCTCGAGTGAGCGCGCTGCTGGTCCTGCGGGGAGTGCGGGTGACGTTCGACGGCCTGGCGGCCGTTGAGGATGCTTCGTTCGAGGTTGCGGAGGGGTCCATCACAGGACTGATCGGGCCGAACGGAGCCGGCAAGTCCACGGTCTTCAATGCCATCAACGGAGTCCACCGGCCGACGGCCGGCAGCATCGAGTTCGACGGTCGCGAGCTCGTGGGCCTGGCGCCGCACCGGATTGCACGCTTGGGCATCGCGCGCGCCCACCAGATCACGCGGCCGCTCCGGGACCTGACGGTGCTCGACAACGTCACGGTCGGGGCGTGCTTCGGGCGCGATGGCCTCGGACTCACGGCGGCCCGTGGCGTGGCGGTGGACGTCATCGACCGGCTCGGGCTCGGTGCCCTCCGCGACCAGCCCGCCGGACGGCTCAACGTGGCCTGGAAGAAGCGCCTGGAGCTGGCCCGGGCCCTCGCGGCGAAGCCGCGTCTCCTGCTCGCCGACGAGGTGCTGGCCGGACTGAATGCGGCCGAGGTCTCGGAGATGATCGAGGTCTTCAAGGGCATCCGTGACGGCGGCACGACCGTCTGCATGGTGGAGCACGTGATGCAGGCCGTGACCGCGCTCTGCGACCACGTCGTCGTGCTCGACCACGGGGTCCGCATCGCCGAGGGGACGCCGGCCGCCATGGCCGCCGATCCGGCGGTCGTGGCCGCCTACCTCGGTGATCCCGAGGCGGCCCGGCGACTCCTGGAGGACCCGGCATGAGCACCCTCGACGTCCGGGGCCTCGAGGCAGGCTACGGCGACGTGCCGGTCCTGTGGGGTGTCGACCTCTCCCTGCGCGAGGGCCGGCTCACGACGCTGGTCGGGGCCAACGGGTCGGGCAAGACCACGCTGCTGCGGGCGGTGCTCGGACTGGTCAAGCCGTGGCACGGCAGCGTGACCTTCGACGGCCGGGACGTGACGCGCCTGCGGGCCCACCAGAAGGCCGATCTCGGACTCGTCCTGGTTCCCGAGGGCCGCCAGCTGTTCGGGACGATGACGGTGCTCGAGAACCTCGAGATGGGGGCGACCGTGAGCCGGGCACGGAGCGCCATGCGCGCCACGATGGACGAGGTGTTCGCTCTCTACCCGATCCTCGCCGAGCGGCGCGCCCAGCGGGCCGGCACGCTCTCCGGCGGCGAGCAGCAGATGCTCGCCATCGGGCGGGGGCTGATGGCGAAGCCCGGGATCCTGGTGCTCGACGAGCCGTCGCTGGGCCTCTCGCCGCGCGTCGTGGTCGAGGTGTTCGAGACGATCCGCAACCTCCGCCGGTCCGGGCTCACGATGCTCCTCGTGGAGCAGAACGTGCGCCTGAGCCTCGCGATCAGCGATGACGCCTACGTGATGGCAGGCGGGCGAATCGAGCTGTCCGGGCCGGCCCACGAGCTGCGCGAGATGCCCGAGGTCCAGCGGGCGTACCTCGGGACGTAGGGCGAGGCTCCGCCCGGCCGGCGGGCCGGGACGGCGTACGGTCGATCAGGCCTCCGGGCCGGCTCCGGCGTGCGGAGGTGCCGGCACGATGCTGATGGGCGGTCCACCGGGCAGCAGGTCCT
>JBAXFC010000247.1:0-5871 GCA_037140135.1 Chloroflexota bacterium | reverse complement strand
GGTAGTCGCCGATGGTGGCCAGCGGGATCCGCGATGCCTCGAACAGCTCCATCGGGTTGGCGACCACGCCGCGCGCGATCACACCCAGCTCCGGGTCCCGGCCGAGGTATGGCCCGATGTGCAGCTCCCAGCCCATCGCCACGTCGTTGACCGGGTAGTTGTCCCAGTAGAGCGGCCCGCGCCGGGCCGTTCGCTCGAAGATGGCGGCATCGACGAGGTCCAGGGTTGTCGAGCAGATCGCCCGGCCGGTCCAGAACAGGTCGATCGATGGATCCGTGGCAGCACCCAGGCGCTCGAGGTACGGCTCCGTGCCGCGACCCCAGTAGGTCCACGGGCAGACGATGAGCCAGGCATCCGGCCCGAGGTGCTTTCGGATGGCGTTCACCAGCGCCACGTGGGCGTCGGCGAGATCGGCGAACGCGGCCCGGTCCTCGCCGTGCTGGAGGACGGCCGGGATGTCCTCGAGCAGGAGGGCGACGCCGTCGGCCCCCAGGGCGACCAGGCCGTCGAGGCGGGCGCACAGTGTGGCCACGTCGTCCGCGTCCGAGTAGCGGATGGAGAGACCGGGCGAGATGCAGCCCACGAAGGCGATGCCGCGCTCGTGGCAGCGGCTGATCAGCGTCCCGAGACGGGCGAGCCGCTCGCCGGTGTACGGCTCGCGCCAGCGCGCCCGGACCAGCGGGTCGTCCTTGGGTCCGTAGATGAAGGTGTTGAACCCGTGCCCGGGGAGGAAGTCCACCAGCGCCAGGCGCTGCTCGCCGGTGTACGGGTTGCCGTAGAACCCCTCGATCACGCCGCGAACCGCGAACGGGGAGCTCACCGCGTCCCCTCGGCCGTCCCGCCGCCGGCGCCGAACCGGGCGTTCGCACGGTCACCGCCCTCCACGTTGGCGCTCACGTAGACCTCGGGCGTCACGCCGCGGGCGAGCAGCCGCTCCACGGCCTCGGCGACCACGGCGTTCACGATGGCGGCCCCGACGACCGTGGACGTGGGGCCCACCCGTGCGGCCAGCCCGTCCACCTCCACCACGGCGTCGCCCGGGCGCCCGCCGTTGTCGATCACGAGCTCGGCGATGTCGTGCAGGCGCTCGACCCCGGTGGTGCGCCGCACCGCGGACGTCGCGTGGGCCCGGCTCTCGATGGCGATGACGTGGACGCCGCCGTCACGGGCGACCTGGGCGAGCGTGGAGCCCACCGGGTTGCCCCCGGAGTTGCTCGCCACGATCAGCACGTCGCCCGGGGCCATCGGGTGGTCGCGGACGATGACCTCGGCCAGGGCGGGGATCCGCTCGAGCTCCGTGGACCGCTCGCCGCCCAGGTGGAGCATCAGGCCCTCGACCAGGATCGGGTGCACGCGGACGAGGCCGCCGGCACGGTAGTAGAGCTCCTCGGCCAGCATGTGCGAGTGGCCGGTGCCGAAGGCATGGATGGTGCCGCCGGCCGCGAGCGTGTCCGCGACGACGGCCGCTGCCGCCTCGATGGACGGCCATTCGGCCTCGAGAAGCCGGTCCACGAGGTCTCGGGCGGCGATGAGATAGCGGCGGCCTGCGCTGGGCGGCGTGCTCACGCGTCCTCCGAAGCCCACTGCCGGAGCAGGGATCCATAGGGGTTCACGCCGCTCTCCCCGAGCGCGAGCGCGCCGTCGAGCGGAGTGCCCGCAGCGCCCTGCGCCGTGATCCTGCCGGCGGACTGGGCGAGGAGATCGCCCACGCGCTGGCGCAGCAGACCATCCCTGAGCAGGCGTCCACCGAGCGCGACCGCCACCGGCTCCGGGACGGCCTGGCTGCGGGCGATCCAGGAGGCGCCCGATGTTGCCACCATCACCAGCTCCATCGCGCCCTCGCGGACGATCCCGTCGGCCACAGCATCACCGGCCTCGGCTGCCGCCAGCACGGCTGGAGCGAAGGACGCGACCAGGTGGACCGGGCGGACGGCGTCGTGGATCCGGACGTGCAGGTCGGCGAGCGGGCCGAAGGCACGCTCGGCCGCCTGGGTCAGCGTCGTGGCGGGGCCGCGTTCCTCGGCCACCCGCAGGACCGCGTTGAGCGCGGTGCGTCCGAGCCAGAACGCGCCGCCCTCGTCGCCCAGCAGGTAGCCGTGACCGCCGATGATCCGGGCGTTCCCCGAGGCTGCGAGCGCGAGGCAGGCGACGCCGGTGCCCGCGACGATGCTGACCCCGCTGCCGCCCGAGAGCGCGCCCGCGTGGGCCGTGACCGAGTCGTCGGCGAGCCAGATCTCCCGGGCGCCCGTGGTCCCTGAGACCAGTCGGGCAAGGCGGTCCGCCTGGGCGGGGTCGGACGGCATCGTGCTCAGGCCCAGCACCACCCGGCCGACAGGCTCCGCGCCATCACCCGCTCCGCCGCGCATCCCGCCGAGGCGCGACCACCCCTCTGCCACCGCGCCGGCGACCTGGGCGACGGTATCGCCTTCGAGCCTGCTGACACCCTCGACCTCGACGGCCGCGGCGTCGCCGGTGCGGCGGAGCCGGATGCCGGCCTGGCCGCCATCCACGCCCAGGACGCGCATCAGCCGGCCCGCCGGGCCGGGGCCATCGCGTATGCCGCATCGGCGACGTTGGCAGAGAGGCGGTACTTGTCGCCGCGGTAGAGGCAGTCGGCAGCCATGATCACGCGGCCTCGTGCATCCGCGTCCTGCATCGTCAGCCGGAGGCAGGCCTGGTCCGCGGGGATTCCCAGCAGCTCCCGGGCTGCCGCGTCCGGCACGACGGGCTCGATGGTCACGCCGGCGGACGCGGTCACGAGGCCATGGCGCCGGGCGAGCAGCTCGTACAGGGACCCGTCGAGGTCCGACGGGGCGAGCCCGGGAACGAGTGCGGTGGCGATCCAGGTCGTCTCGACGGCCATCGGCTCGCCGCCACCGGTGCGCAGACGCGCGAACCGGGTCACCGGCCGGCCCACATCGACCCGGAGGCGGACGGCGAGCTCCGCATCGGCGGTGATCCCGCCGAACTCCAGCAGCCGGCTGCCGGCGACGAGGCCGCGCTCGCGCATGTCCTGGGTGAACGAGGTGAGGCCGAGGAACCGGATCACGGGCCGGGGCAGGACATAGGTGCCGGAGCCGTGTCGTCGCTCGACGAGGCTCTCGGAGACCAGCGAGTCCGTCGCGTTCCGGACGGTCATCCGCGCGGCGCCCCAGCGGGCGGCCAGCTCGCGCTCCGACGGGAGGCGATCGCCCGGGCGAGCGGACGCGATCAGCTCGCGCAGCCGGACACGGATCGCCTGTCGGGTGGAGTCGTCGCGGTTGGGCACGGGGCGGAGTCTAGGCCGCCGGCCGGTCGCTGGCAAGCGATGTGATAGACCACTCGACATCACCGGCCGAGGATTGGTTCAGAGACCACCGTGAGCACCGGTGCAACGTTTGCACAAGACCACTTGGAGCGCCGCAACCGCAGGGGGCTTGTAGACCAGTCGAGGAACGCGATAGCCTGTCCCTGCCATGCCCGTGATCCGACCTGCCACCATCAGCGACCTGCCCGGCGCCTACCGGGTCTGCCTGCGCACCGGCGACTCCGGCCGCGATGCGACGGGCCTCTGGCGTGACGAGGACCTCCTCGGGCACGTCTACGTCGGACCGTACATCGTGGGGCGCCCGGATCTGGCCCTGGTCGTCGCGGACGAGGACGGCATCGCGGGCTACCTCTTCGGCGCCGAGGACACGCGGGCCTTCGAGGCATGGGCGGAGGCCGGCTGGTGGCCTGCCCTCCGGGAGCACTATCCGCCGCGCGCCGACGGCTCGCTGGAGGCGGAGGTGGTCTCGGTCATCCACCGGCCGCCCGTCGCCCCGGAGGAGATCGTCGGGCCGTATCCGGCGCATCTCCACATCGACCTTCTCGAGCGGGTGCGCGGCCAGGGGCTGGGCCGCTCGCTGATCGAGTGGCTGCTCGCGCAGCTGCGGGTGCGCGGCGTCCGCGGCGTCCACTTCGAGGTTGCCGCCGACAACGCCAACGGGATCGCCTTCTACCGGCACCTCGGGTTCGCGGAGCTCGGCCCGCACGGCAACTCGATCCTGATGGGGATGACGCTCGACTGAGCGCCACGCTCTCCACGCCGGTTTCCGGCCACCGGCCACCGGCCACCGCCCGCTGCCGCCCGACGCCGACCGCCGGCCACCGCCGGCCACCGCCGGCTAGGCGATGACCCTGCGCATCACCACGCCGCTGACCGAGCAGGCCATCGTGAACTCGATGGAGCCCCCGACCGCCGGCACGGCCTCCTCGCGCGGCAGCGGCTCGTAGCCCAGGCGCGGGAACCACTCGATCGCGGACTCGGTGACCAGGTACAGCGCCGAGATCCCGGCGGCGCGCGCGGCGTCTTCGGCAGCCCGGACCAGCCGCTCCCCGAGGCCGACACCGCGGGCCTGCGGCGCCACGACGACGGACCGGAGGAGCCCCGCCTCACCGAACCGCTCCACGGCCGCCGCACCGGCCACGCCCCCATCGGCGCTGCGCGCCACCACGCCGAGATCGATCAACGCCTCGGCGGCACCCTCGAGCGGCAGCCCGGCCGCCGCCAGCAGCGCCTCGGCGTCGGCGACATCGGCACTGCCCGCCCGCTCCACGGTGAGGTGGTCGGACCCGGCCATCAGCAGCTGCCGCCGCCGCCGCAGCAGGCACCGTCGCTGGCGAGCGGCAGCATCCGCAGACCGGCCGGCACGACGTCGGTGACCATGCGCGGATCGGCATGCCGCTCGTCGCCCTCGGCGGGCTTGGTGGCCTTGATGATCGCGGACACCATGCCCGGCACGACCTCGTGGCTGGGGTGGATCGAGACGCCCACGAGTCCGACCGCCTCGAGCCCGGCACGGAACTCCGACATCGAGAGGGCACCGGCGATGCAGCCTGCGTAGGACCCGCGCTCGGCCCGCTCCGCGGGGGAGAGGCGGTCCTCGGCCACGATGTCGGAGACGCCCATCCGGCCGCCCGGGCGCAGCACGCGCGCGATCTCCGCGAACACGGCCGGCTTGTCCGCGGCGAGGTTGATGACGCAGTTGCTGATCACCACGTCCACGGACCCGCGAGGCAGGGGGATCGCCTCGATGTGGCCGCGCAGGAACTCCACGTTGGTCACGCCGGCCTCGGCGGCATTGCGCCAGGCCAGCTCGAGCATCTCGTCGGTCATGTCCAGGCCGATTGCGCGCCCGGTGGGGCCGACGCGCCTGGCCGACAGGAGGACATCGATGCCACCGCCGGACCCGAGGTCAAGGACCCGCTCGCCCTCGTGCAGCTCCGCCACAGCGATCGGGTTGCCGCAGCCGAGCGAGGCCAGCACCGCGGCCTCGGGGAGTTCGTCGCGCTCGAGCACGGAGTACAGCTCGGCACCGATCCCCTGGTTCTCCCTGGTGCAGCAGGAGCCCTCGGACGCCTGGATGGCGGCCTCGGCGTAGTGCGCCCGGACCTCGTCGTGGATGTCGTCGGCGGGGCGGGCGGTGGGGATGGCGGTCATGGAACGGCTCCTTCGGCGGTGTGCGTGCCGTATTGATACTTGACGATATCGATACTTGTCAATACCATTCCGGCATGAGGCGCACGAACGATCCCGACGCCCTGCTCCTCCAGGGGGCGGCGGACCCGACGAGGCTGGCGATCCTGCGCCAGCTCTCGGGTGCGCCGGAAGCGATCTGTGCCTGCGACTTCACCGCCTGCTGCGAGGTCGCCCAGCCCACCGTGAGCCACCACCTCAAGGTGCTCCGGGAGGCCGGTTGGGTCACGTCGGAGCGTCGCGCCTCGAACGTCTACTACCGCCTCGAGCCCGACGCCGTCGCACGCTTCCGGCGGATCGCCGGGGAGCTGGCCGTCCTCTAAGGCTGCGGAGCCTACGGGTTGGCGCTGGCCGACGGGCTGGGCAGCGGGATC
>JBAXFC010000246.1:0-5872 GCA_037140135.1 Chloroflexota bacterium | reverse complement strand
AACGCCGGCGCCGGCACGGCCACGATGGACTTCTACAGCCTCGTCGGCACCAGCCCGGACCTGCCTTCGTCGCGGCCCGGCATGAACGCGCCGGTCATCGACCTCAAGTCGGTCGGCGTGCAGACCTTCTTCGACCCGGGCGGCAGCTCCTGCGATGGGGTTGACAGCTTCGTCTACGCCATCGCGATCTCCACCTGGGAGCGCCACACCTCCGCCGCGGTCCCCGGCCAGCTGGGTGTGGACGTGGACACCAACCATGACGGCACCCCGGACTACTTCGTCTACGGCGCGCCGGCATCCGGCGCATCGCTGGCCGACGTCACGATGTATACGTGGGTCTACGACTACGAGTCCGGGCTGTCCTCGGCCTGGTGGTATGCCGACAACAGCACCAATGACTCCAACACCGTGTTGTGGTTCTGCGGTGACCAGGTCGGTACCAGCGCGGCCAACCTCGGTGATCCGTGGACGCTCGACGTCTATGCCACCGACTGGTACTTCAGCGGCAACGACACCGATTCCATCAAGGGCATCGAGGTTGCGCCGGGTGGCGAGCGCTGGGGCACGGACGAGGGCTACCTCGATCTCGCCGGTGGCGACCCCGGCCAGATCACGGTCGTGGACTGGAGCCACTTCTACTCGTACGAGGCCAACGTGTCCGAGTCCGGACTGTTGATCTTGACCAACGGCAATCGCGGCTCCACCAGTGGTGCCGCCCCGAAGGGCAACGAGAACATCCAGGTCCTCATCGATCCGCTTACCTGACCCATCGGGCGTAAGACGCACGAAGGCCGGGGCCGCAAGGCCCCGGCCTTCGTGATTCTCAGGTCGCCGTCAGGGGGTGGCGCTGGGTCGCACCGGCGGCGTCCACGGCCGGCAGAGCCGCCCCTCGCCGCCTTCCGGCATCCGGAAGTCGTAGCTCGTCCCACCGGACTCCAGCACCACGCGGTAGCCGGGCACGAGCGCCTGCGTGTACATCACCCCGGGCTCGGGGCAGCCAAGCGAGCCGTCCGGCCAGGTCACGGCCTCGGCGGCCGTCACGGTCGCGGCTGCCGCCGCGTCCGCCCCGATCTCGGCCGCCAGCAGCGTGCGGGCGGCGGCGATCACGGGCGCTGGGACCTCACCGGTCACGGCCGCGCTGGAGGACGGCTCGAACGGCGATCGGGGAGGGGTGGCGAACGGCCGCGTCTCGACCGGCGTGGGGACCAGGGTCGCCGCTGCGGCCGGACCCGAGGAGGCACCTGGTCCGGTGGTCCCGGTGCAGGCGGCCAGCGCGACCGCCGCGAACGCGGCCGCCACGAGGGCACCCTTGCTGCGGATGGAGCGTCGCTGAGCGTTCACCGTCTTGCCTCGTCGTGGGTCGTGGTCTGTCATCGGCGCCCAGACGCTGCGGCCGCCCTGGAGGTTGCACGGTCGCCGATGGCCGGCCGCCGGCCCGCCCACCGGCCATCTCGCCGGTCGCCGGTCGCCCATGGCCGGTCGCCGTGTGGCGATGGCCCGGTCAGTGGCGGCGGCGCCCCGCTGAGGCCGCGATCAGGAGACCGCCGAGGGCGATGATCACGACCGGCCAGACGAGCGACCAGTCGATGTCCACGTAGCGCTCGATGAGGAACCACGCTCCGAGCGCGATCAGGACGATGCCGCCCACGAGGCCCGCGCGCCCCCGTTCCGGCGTGCGCTGGGCCGGGTCGTACGCGCTGCCCCAGCCGGGACCCGGTTGGGGCGCGCCCGTGGTCGGACCCGGGGCCCAGGCCGGGCTCGTCGCGCCACCGGGCGCCCAGGCCGGGCTCGTCGCGCCACCGGGTGCCCAGGGCGGGCTCGTCGCGCCACCGGGGGCCCAGGCCGGGCTCGTCGCGCCACCGGGCGCCGGGCTTCCATCGGGCGACCAGGCCGGGGCGCCGGTCCCGCTCTGCGTCTCCCCGGGGTTCCAGCCCGGAGTCCCGCCCTGGTTCCCGCCGGGGACCGCCCCGCCGCCAGGGGTCTCGCCCGGGGTCCAGCC
This sequence comes from Chloroflexota bacterium, assembly GCA_037140135.1. GTDB lineage: Bacteria > Chloroflexota > Limnocylindria > Limnocylindrales > CSP1-4 > CAIXZV01. The sequence goes on along the minus strand of JBAXFC010000246.1, from coordinate 3,873 downwards.
GGGGACGGCCCCGCTTCCCGGCGTCCAGCGGCGCGCGGGCGTCGGCACCCATCCGGGCGGCGGCAGCGGCACCACGATCATCATGACGATGTAGACGAGCACCACGATGCCGGCACTCCCGATCGCGAGGAGCGCCCAGGCGATCCGGATCAGCGACGGATCGATGTCAAGCCAGGTGGCCATCCCGCCGGCGACGCCGGCGATCACCTGGTCGGTCGGGGAGCGGTAGAGGCGGTCAGTCACATCCATCCTCCGGGTCAAGGGTGACGCTGCCGAGGTTCACCTTGACGGTCAGCTCGATCCGGCCGTCCGCGGTGTCGTAGCCGGGGGTCTGCCAGTCATCACCCGACTGCACGAGCCCGCGCTCCGCGTAGTTGGTGCCCCCGAGGGCCGTCCCGCCATGGATCAGCAGTCCCGTTCCCGGAGCCCGGCAGATCGAGGCCGCCCCGGCGTTCACGGTGATCGACCCGGTGGCGGAGCGCGCCGGCAGGGCGATCCGCAAGGAGCCCGCGTTCACGGTGCCGTTCACGGTCCCGGTGCCCACGACCTCGCGCATGTCCACCCTGGCATCGCCGGCGTTGACGGTGAGTGCCAGGGCCTGCACATCGAGGCCGCCGAGGCCCAGGCGGGCCGAGCCCGCGTTGAGGGTCACCCCGAGGTCCAGGGGCGCTCCGGCGGGCAGCGTCAGCGTCCAGGCCGAGGCCGCCTCCCCGAGCGAGATGCCGGGCCGCTCGGGCGTCCTGATGGTCAGGCCGCCGTCCTCGGCGATCGACGGCGCCCTCCCGCCGGGGGAGGATCCGTCGATGCTCCACGCCCCGCTGCTGCCCGGTGCGATCGCGAGGTCCCCGCAGTCCATGGTCACCCGGACCGGTCCACCGGCGGCGAGGACGCCCCCGGCCGGCGGGAATGCCGCCGCCGTGGCACTGCCGCCTCCGAGGCCGCAGGCGCCGATGCCACCACCTCCGCTGCCCGTCCCGATCGAGCCCGAGAGCAGTGCGCCGCCCATGAGGCCCAGCGTCGTCGCGATCACCAGGCCACCGACGATCGCCGCCCGGGTGCGCTCGAGGACGAGGCCCAGGCCAGCGCCGATCAGCAGCAGGGGCCACAGCTCCGGCGCCGTGCCGCTCGCCGATGTCGCGTCTGGTCCATCATCGCCCGCGGGACCGCAGACGGCGCGGGACCATCGTCAGGTTCCGCCCGGCCGTCCGGCCCGGCCCGTGACCGCATCCGCTAGCCTGAGATCGCGCCGGGCGGCCCGTCCGTGCGCAGAACCGGTCCCGCGAGAGGTGCACGACAACCCCATGGACCCTGTCCCGGAGCCCGGATCGGCCCGACGCTTCGATGCCGTCCTGTTCGACCTCGATGGCGTGCTCGTGGACACGGAGCCGTGGTGGGACGAGGTACGGGTGGTGTTCGCGCGCGCGCACGGTCGCGCGTGGGGTCCGGACGACCAGGCGGCCGTCATGGGCGGCAACTCGCTCGAATGGGCAAAGATCATGGCCGACCGCCTGGACCTGCCGGACGTCTCCCTCGAGACCATCCTGCGCGCGGTGGTGGACGGGGTCGTCGGGTGCTACCGGCGGACCGCGGAGCCGCCGGTGATCGGTGATGCGCCGGCCCAGGTGCGCCGCATCGCCACGATGCTGCCGGTGGCCATCGCCTCCTCCTCGCACCGCGAGGTGATCGAGGCCGCCGTGGACGCCCTGGGATTGCACGACGTGCTCACGGCGATCGTCTCGAGCGACGAGGTGCCCAGCGGCAAGCCGGCGCCGGACGTGTACCTGCGGGCGGCGGCGAAGCTGGGCGTGGAGCCGGCCCGCTGCCTGGTCGTCGAGGACTCGATCAACGGTGTGCGAGCCGGCAAGGCCGCCGGGATGACCGTGGTCCTGGTCCCCAACCCGAGCGTGCCGCCCGCCGGTAACGCCAGGGACCTCGCCGACGTCGTCCTTGCGCGGCTGGCCGACCTTGATCCGGAACGGCTCCCCGCCTGATCCACGAGGTTCATACTTCGGCCGTGACGCAGCCCTTGACCGACGGTCCGGTCTACCGTCCGAACCGCGTCCGCCTCGTGCGTGCCTTCTGCCGGCTTGTCATGCGCAGCCTGTTCAGCGTGCGGCTCGAAGGCGCGGAGAACCTCGCCCACGGCCCGGCGATCTACTGCGCCAACCACCTCAACTGGACCGACCCCCTCGTCCTGCTGGCCCTGCTCCCGAACCGGCCCAAGTTCGCGATGTTCGGACCCAAGGAGGCGGACATGAGCAAGGGAGGGCGCAACCGGCTGATCACGTGGGCGGGCTTCGGCATCCCGTACCGCCCCGAGAAGACGGATCTGCTCGAGACCACCCGGCGCGTGCACCGCATCCTCGCCGACGGCTGGATCATCGTGATCATGGGGGAGGGGAGGATCCACCGCGGGGAGCACGAGCTGATGCCCCTCGCCGACGGCGTGGGCTACTTCGCCATCCGCTCGGGGGTGCCCGTGGTCCCGGTCGCGATCAACGGCACCAGCTGGCTGGGGCTCCGGCGCCGGATCCGCGTCCGTGTTGGCGCCCCGATCCGCACCGACGGCAGGGCGACCAGGGAGGCCGTCGAGGCGCTCCGCCGCCAGGCCTCCGAGGCGCTCCTGGCGCTGGTCGCGGACTTCCCCGAGCCGGGCCGGCCCGGCCCCGCGAGCCGCTGGCTGACGGAGCTGTTCAACGACTGGCCGGAAGGTGCCCGGCCGGAGGCGGGAGCGGGTGACGCCGCAGGGACGGACCTCGCGAGCCGCGCCGCCAAGACCCCCCGGCCGCCGGAGGCCGCAGGCTGACCCCCGTCTGTGGCATCCTGCTCAGTGATCACCGCACCTCCAGGAGAACCCGTGGGAGCCACCGGCCTCTCAGCCGACACCAGCGAGTACCGCAGCCGCCTCGCCGATCAGTCCGATGCCCAGATCGACACGTGGGCCGCGGAGATGATGCGTGACGTGGCGATCCGCCGCGGTGTCGCGCGCGTGGTGGAGGACTTCTGCCGCGCCGCCAAGCTCAATGAACGTGAATTCGAACGGGTGTTCGCTTCTGGTGGTGGCCCGCCCGCGACGGTCGGCCACGATGCCCAGGGACGCCTGTTCGTCCCGTCCGTCGCCCTCTGGGCGCTGGTGCCCGGCATCCGGTCGCAGGTCACCGACGGCCGCGACCGGCTGATCGAGTACCTGGTCGCCAGCTTCCACGAGCTCGTCTACGTCTGACGAGCCGACGGCGGCAGGCCCTGCCGCCCGGTTGCCGAGACCGCGCGTTCTCCGGGTCTTCCGGCTCGTCCACCCGTTCCCGTCAATCCTCGATGGGGGAGTGGTGGGGCTGGTGGCCCTCGTGGCCGGCGGAAGCGTGCTCCGCTCGCTCCTGCTGGGCGTCTCGATGACGCTGCTGCAGTTCGCCATCGGCACCCTCAACGACATCGTTGACGCACCGCGCGACGCCGGGAGCAAGCCGGGCAAGCCCCTTGTCGAAGGCGTCGTGTCGCTGGGGGTGGCTCGGCTCGTGCTTGGCTTGACGGCTGCCGGCGGCCTCAGCCTGGGGCTCCTCGCCGGTCCGGGATTGCTCGCGATCGGGATTGTCGTCCTCGCGATCGGAACGGCGTATGACCTCTGGGCGAAGGGGACCCGTCTCTCCTGGCTGCCACTCGCCGTCGGGATCCCGCTGCTGCCGGTCTACGGCTGGTTCGGGGCGACCGGCGACCTGCCGGCGGCCTTCCTGGTCATCGTCCCGGCCGCCGCCATCGCGGGTGCGGCGCTCGCGATCGCCAATGCCACGGTTGACGTGGAGCGGGACGAAGCTGCCGGATCCTCGTCGATCGCCCTCGCGCTGGGCCCCGCCCGTGCCTCCGCACTAGCGCTGGGTC
>JBAXFC010000245.1:0-5888 GCA_037140135.1 Chloroflexota bacterium | reverse complement strand
CCGCTACAATGTGAAGCTGACTCCGGAGTCGGAGCAGACCGCAGGTCTCTTCCGAGTTAAACAGGATGCCTCTCTCTGGCCCTCCCGCAAGGAGGCCGTCAGCCATCTCCTCTCGCGGCATCTCGGAAAGTTCTACCGCAAGTCCTCGGTGGCGACCGAGCCACCGAAGGGAGCCTTCACCGTCGTGGCCCAGTGCGGCATGAGCGGCGTCCTGCTCGGCCCCCCGAACCACCACGAGTACACCTCCCGCCTGATCTCCCTGCACGCCTCGCGGTTCAAGAACATGCCCTTCGAGGTCTACAAGTCGCGCGTGCGCATGGTGCGCGAAGAGGCTCTCATCGAGCAGTGGAAGAGTGAGCAGTCGACCAAGACCGTCTATATTCCCCTGACGCCCGGCTCTGAACCCATCGAGAGCGCGGTGCGGGCCGTCGGCAGGATCGTGGTCTGCGCCGATGCCGCGGCAGACGTCAGCACCGCGAGCACGAGGAGCAGGTCGAGCGGCGAGCCCAGGACCTCGCTGCCCATGATCGCGAAGATGTCGCTCTCGCCGGCCTCGGCCAGGCGGTCCACGCCGGCCCAGGCCTGGGCGGCGATCGTGACGATGACGAAGGTGAGGACGAGGATCAGCGTGGACACCACCGTCGCGCGGCCCGGCTGCTCGGTGGGGTCGGCCGACTCCTCGTTGACCGTCGCGGTCGAATCGAACCCCCAGTAGATGAACAGCGCGATGATCAGGCCCGCCGCGAGCGCGGACGAGCTGAACGATCCATCCTCCCCGAGGATCGACATCGGGTTCAGCCAGTCGAGGGTCGGCAGCATGGCGCCCGCGGGCGGATCCGTGTAGACCCGGAACAGCGCGACAGCGGCGAAGATCGCGAGCGCCGCCAGCTGCATGCCGAGCAGGCCGAGCTGCACGCGCGCGGAGGGCTCGATGCCCCGGTAGCAGATCCAGGTGAGCCCGGCGACGAACGCGATGCCAAGCCCGAGGACCGCAACGTCGATGGTCTGCTCCCCGATCGTCATGGGCAGGATGGGGTTCGTGAACACGTCGATGCCGAAGAGGCGGAACGTGTACTGCGCCGCCACTTCGGCCAGGCTGGCCATGACGATGACGTCGGCCACGATGATCGCCCAGCCGGCCATCCAGCCGACGTGCGGACCCAGAGCCCGGGAGACCCAGGTGAAGCTCGTGCCGCAGTCCGGATCGGCGCGGTTGAGGTAGTAGTACGCGACCGCGATCGCGAACATCGGCAGGAACGCGAGCCACATGATGGCCGGCGACGCGATCCCGACGATGGCGGCGACCAGGCCCAGCGAGACGGCGAGGCCGTAGGCCGGGGCGGTGGAGGCCACGCCGATGACCACGTTGGAGGCGAAGCCCAGCGCTCCGCCCTTGAGGCCCTTGGTTCCCGGCGCGCCCCCGGGCGCGCCCGCGGGCGCCTGAGCAACCGTCATCCGCGACGTCCTTCCAGGGTGGTTGGGACGCCGCAGCCATCGGACACCCGGTGGACGGCTCCCGCCTAGGGCCGGAGGGGAGGGGACAAGGGGGCCGGGCAGAACCCCTGCGTGTCAGATCCCGTCGATGCGCCGCGGCGACAGGCGCGGACCCCGGCGGGGCGCCTCGGCCCCGGCCAGCTCCAGGAGCCGGACCACGCGGCCGCGCTGGCCGCGATACGGCTCGAGCAGCTCCAGCATCCGATCGTCGGTGCCGCGGGGCTCCCCGGCGAGGGCCCAGGCCACCATCGAGGGCAGGTGGAAGTCGCCCACGCTGACCGCATCCGGATCACCGAAGGCCCGCATGCCCACCTCGGCCACCGTCCACGGCCCGATGCCCGGGAAGGCGCGAAGCGCCGCGTAGGCCGCCGACCGGGCCCCGGGCGTCGCCGCGGGGCCGGCCGCCGCCGCCCCGACCCGTTCAAGGCGGACCGCCTCCTGCGCCACGGCCCGGAGCAGCTCCGCCCGCCGCCGCTCCAGGCCCAGCGGGTGGAAGGCGTGGTACGGCGTCGCCGCCAGCATCTCGGCCGCCGGGGGCACCAGCAGCCCCTGCGGTCCCGGCGCCGGCTCCCCGAGCGTGCGCATGATCCCCCCGTAGGCATGGCCCGCCTCGGCGCCCGTGACCTTCTGCTCCAGGATCGCCGGCAGCAGCGCCTCGAGCACCGCGCCCGTCCACCCGATCCGCGTGCCGCGCAGCCGCCGGACCGCGTCGGCGACCGCGGGATGGCGGGGGATCACCGGGTCCGGCTCATCGTCGAGGCCGGCCAGGCTCCCGGCACGCTCGACGAGCCAGGCGGCACCCGGTCCCCAGGCCCGCACCCGGAGCCCGCTGCCGCCGTCCACGAGCTCGAGGAGCTCCGTCCCGGGCCCATCCGGTGTCCGGGTCGCCCGCCAGCACGACCCCGACACCTCGAACCGCACGGCCGGATCATGGCGGCCGTGGGCGTGCAGTCCCAGCGTCCTCCGCAGGTCGAGCGGGCCGTCAACCGGCAATCGCCGCTCCCCGTCGGGTGGTGGCGTGGTGCGCACAGCATTCGGTTGGCCGGGGTGGCTGGTCATCGGACGAAGCCTACGTCCCGGCATGACCGAATCGGGCCATCTGTCATGGAATCCGCCATCCGGGGGATTGCGCGCTCCCGCTACACTCGTGGCCTATCGGACTCTCCATGCAGAGGTACGCCAGTGCCGAAGGAGTACGTCCGCCTGACCACGCCGCTCGTTCGCGACGGCGACCGCCGCTCTGGCGCTCCTCTCCGCCCAGCCACCTGGGACGAGGCGCTCGATCGGGTCGTCGAAGGGCTCAAGTCGGCTGGCGAGGCGCACGGACCCCGGACCTTCGGGATCTTCTCCTGCAGCCGCTCGACCAACGAGGTCAACTTCGCGGCGCAGAAGCTCTCCCGCCAGGTCCTGGGCAGCAACAACATCGACAGCTGCAACCGAACCTGACACGCCCCCTCTGTCGCCGGTCTGGCGACCGTGTTCGGCGCTGGTGGTTCGACCAGCTCATATAGAGAGATCGAAGAGACGGATGTCATGCTGCTCTGGGGCAGCAACGCCCGGGAGACGCATCCGATCTTCTTCCACCACCTGCTCAAGGGTGTGCGCAACGGCGCCCGCCTGATCGCGGTGGATCCGAGGCGCACCTCGTCGGCCGAATGGGCCGACCTGTGGCTGGGCCTCGATGTCGGCACGGACATCGCGATGGCCAACGCCATGGGCCGCGAGATCATCGCGGCAGGGCTCGCCAACGAGGAGTTCGTCAACCGCGCCACCAGCGGCTTCGAGGCCTACAGGGCCGCCGTGGAGCCGTACACCCTGGAGTGGGCGGAGCGCGAGACCGGCGTCCCCGCGGAGGCCATCCGCGAGACCGCGCACGCCTACGCCACAGCGAAGACGGCGATGATCTGCTGGACGCTCGGCATCACCGAGCACCACAACGCCGTGGACAACGTCCTCTCGCTGATCAACCTCTCGCTCCTGTGCGGGCACGTCGGGAAGTGGGGGAGTGGCCTCAACCCGCTGCGCGGCCAGAACAACGTCCAGGGCGGGGGAGACTCCGGCGCGCTGCCGGATCGCCTGCCGGGCTTCCAGCACGTGGAGAACGACGAGCTGCGGGCACCGTTCGACGAGGCGTGGGGCATCACCGTCCCGCCCAAGCGCGGCTGGAACCTGACCGCCATGTACGACGCCATGGAGCGCGGTGATCTCACCGCCCTCTACTGCATCGGCGAGAACCCGGTCCAGTCCGAGGCGGACACGCATCGCGTCAAGCAGATCCTCGGCGGGCTCGAGTTCATGGTCGTGCAGGACATCTTCCTGACCGCCACCGCCGAGATGGCCGATGTCGTCCTGCCGGCCGCAGCCGCCTGGGCGGAGACCGAGGGGACCGTCACCAACTCCGAGCGACGCGTCCAGCGCGTCCGCAAGGCGATCGACCCGCCGGGCGAGGCCCGCGACGATCTGTGGATCATCTTCGAGATCGCCCGCCGGCTTGGCTGGGATTGGGGCGAGGCATCGGCCGAAGCCATCTGGAACGAGATGCGCTCGCTCTCGCCCGCGCACCGCGGCATGAGCTACGCGCGCCTCGATGCCGAGGACGGGCTCCAGTGGCCCTGCTACTCCGAGGACCATCCGGGCGAGCCGTTCCTGCACTCGCGCCTGTGGGCGGATCCCGTCCCGGGCAACCGGGCGCCGTTCGTGGTCGTGGAGCACGAGCTGCCGATCGAGGCGCTCACCGAGGACTTCCCGGTCCGGCTCACCACCGGCCGCCGGCTCGAGTCGTACAACACCGGTGTCCAGTCCAACAGCTTCAAGCATCCGCACCGGCGGCTCGAGACGCTCGACCTGTGCCCCGAGGACATCGCGGCCTGGAGCCTGGCCGAAGGTGAGGTTGTGCGCATCGTGTCGGCACGCGGTTCGCTCGAAGCGCCCGTGAAGTCCGATCCCGCTCTGCGACCCGGCCTCGCGTTCATGACCTTCCACCATCCCGACGACGCCCCGGTCAACATCCTGACCATCGACGCCACGGACTGGAAGTCCGGCACGGCGGAGTTCAAGGCGGCCGCGATCCGGATCGAGAAGCTCGAGGCTCCGGTCACCGCCTGAGCCCCGGCCCCCTGCAGCACAACGGACGGCGGGCCCGCGAGGGTCCGCCGTTCTTGATTCGGGCCGCCCGGCCCTGTGCTCCGCGCTCGCGCCGCCGCCATCAGGCCCGGGGCGGCCGCGCACCGGCGCCCTCCCAAGCGGCCTGGCCCCCGTGCGCGCCGAGGCCCGATGGCTCGAGCCGGTCGTCGCGGCGCTTCCGTGACCGGTGCCCGAGCCGGGGTCGTGTCGCAGCCGCCTTCGCCGGTGCACGGATCCCGACCCCGCCTGCGGCAGCTGGCCCGCAGCTGACCCACGGCTGACCCACGGCTGACCCGCGGCTGACCCGCGGCCCGTCAGGCCGGGCGCACCACCGGCGGCTGACCCGCGGCTGACCCGCGGCTGACCGGCGGCTGACCGGCGGCCCGTCAGGCCGGGCGCACCACCGGCAACCCGACCGCTCGCGCCGCTTCCGCCAGGCGGTCGTCGTACGTCACGAAGGCGTCGAGCTCCGGGCCGAGCGCCAGGGCCGTGGCGATGTGGATGGCGTCCAGCGTCCGAAGCAGCACCGGCTGCAGCATCGCCGCCGCTCCCGCCACGCCCGCGCTGAGCTCGAACACCTCGACGCCGGCGAGGACCAGGTCCCGTCGAGCCGGATCGTGGTCGCGCCGTGACGCGGCGCGGACCGTCTCGACGTGCCCCACGCGGCTGGTGACGAGCCGCTCGGCCTCCACGTACCAGCGGGTCATGGCCTGCGACTCTGCTTCGTCGACGACCAGCTTCACGAGCGCTGAGGCATCCACGTACGCCAGCGCCGTCATCGGTCGTCCTCGTCCCGCATCTCCCGCAGGATCTCGCTCAATGGGCGCCCCGGGATCTGGGGGGGAGGCGGTAGCGTGCGGTGGTCGGCGGTGGCCGGCGTGATCCTGCCCTCGGCGATCAGGCGGTCCACGATCGAGACGGGGCGCACCGGCAGCGGCGCGAGGATCCCCACGGGCGTGCCGTGCTCAGTGACCTCCAGGGTCTCGCCGGCCTTGACCCGGTCCAGGTAGATCGACAGGTTCTGCCGAAGTTCCCGGACCCCGACTCGAGCAGGTATCGTGCGCTCGCTCATGTAGCACACGGTAGCACAATAGCAACCCGGTATCCCCCGATCCCGAACCTGACCCACAGTCCCGAGTTTCGGGTTGTCGCTCCGCCGTGCATCGCCACGAGGCCTGCTTCGACGCCGAACCTGGACTGACAGTCGGCATCAGGCCCGCTGGACTCAGCAAACGGGCTCCAGCACTCCGAAGTCCAGACTCTGCGTCAGG
>JBAXFC010000244.1:0-5898 GCA_037140135.1 Chloroflexota bacterium | reverse complement strand
AGGCGATCCGCGTGGCCGTGAACCACCGGCGGACGCAGATCCTCGCCCAGCATCACGAGATCGAGACCGATGAGCCGTCCGCGGACGAGGACGGGGACGGGGACGCGGCCGGGGAGCCGGAGCCCGACGCGAGCTGACGATCAGGCGGTCGCGAAGTGCCGCCCGACCTCCGAGAGGTAGTCGCGCCCGAGGGTCGCGCCGTTCTCCGCGAGCCACGCCGAGAAGCGGCGTCGGCCTCGCGGCAGCTCGTGGCTGACGAGCAGGCCGCCGGACAGGCCCTCGAGCTCCTCGCGGGTCAGCATCACGTCGCCCGTGATCCTCCCCAGCACGCCCGCAGCGGCGAGCGCGACCGGTCCAGGGACGTGGACGAGACGGGTGCGGGCGCCGATTGCCGACCGGATCGCCTCGACCAGCTCAGTGAACGAGTAGACCTCCGGACCCACTGCGTCCCAGGTCAGGTTCTCGTCCGCAGCGGCGGCCTCGAGTGCGAGGTCCACGAGGTCGTCCACGTGGATCGGCGCAACGCCGTATCGGCCGTCGCCCGGGATGCCGAAGACGGGGGAGCGGCGCAGGATCCAGGCGATCGAGTTGGCGAGGATGGGCTCGTCCCCGAAGAGGACGGTGGGCCGGAGGATCCCGTGGCCCAGGCCCGATGTCGCGAGGGCCGCCTCGACCTGCGCCTTGCCGCGGTAGTACGAGAGGGGGGAGGCGACTGACGGGTTGGCGATGCTCACATGGACCACGCGGCGGACGCCGGCGTCCCTGGCCGCGTCGAACAGGACGCGCGAGTTGCGGACGGCGTCGGCGTGGGTGACGCCGTGGCTCGGGAACCGGACCCAGTAGGTGTTGAACAGCGTGTCCACGCCGTCGAGGGCCGCAGTGAGCGCCGCCGGGTGCGTGAAGTCCAGGGGCACGGCCGGCACGCGACCCCCGAACGGGTCGGGCCGGCCCGGGTGGTTGGTGAGGTTGATGACGGTGTCCCCCCGGTCCAGGAGGCGGGCGGCGATGTGGCGCCCGGAGAAGCCCAGGGCTCCCGTGACGGCGTGACGTGACATTGATCCGATCTCGCTGATACGTGTTCCTGTCCAGTAGCGAGTATTAGTCCGATAACTCGCTACTGTCAAGATGCACGTTTGGGCTGAGGTCCGGCGGCGCGAACGCCTGGCGCCGACCGGCCTAGCGGTCCACCGGGAGGTCCAGCCGGTCGCCCCACTCGGCCCAGCCGCCGTCGTAGACCGCGACATCCTCGTGCCCGAGCACGGTCAGCACGTAGGCCAGCTTCGCCGCCGCCACCCCGGATCCGTCGTAGCAGACGAGGCGGCGGCCGCGCGTCACGTTGGCGCGCAGCAGCATCGATCGCAGCTCACCCGCATCGCGCAACCGCTGGCTGCCCGGCTCGTGCATCGCCGCCACGGGAACGTTCACCGCGCCCGGGATGTGCCCGAGCCGCCGGACGTTGCCCTCGTACCCGTGGTACTCGGCAGGGCCGCGGGCGTCGAGCAGGAGCACGTCCGGGGCGCCCAGCAGGCCGCGCACGTCCGCGGTGGTCAGACGCTGCCGGACCTTGGCCCGGGGCGTGAAGGTCGCGGGCACCACCTGTGGCTCGCCGCTGGCGACCCTGTGCCCGGCCGCGACCCAGGCCGGCCAGCCGCCCTCGAGCACGCGGGCGGCGTCGTAGCCGTAGGCGCGCAGGCTCCACCAGGCACGGGCCGCGTAGTACGAGAGCGTGTCGTCGTAGATCACCACGGACGTCCCGTCGCCGAGGCCGGCCCTGCCCATCACGGCGGCCAGCCGGTCGGGTGCCGCGAGCTGCAGCACGTCCGATCCCTCGGCCGACTCCACGAGGGACGTCCGCCAGTCCAGGGGGACGGCGCCGGGCACGTGGCCTGCGGCGAACAGGGACGGCGCCGTGCCGTCGGGGCGCCAGCGCAGGTCGAGGATCCGCAGATCCGGGCGGCCGAGGTTCTCGGCCAGCCAGTCTGGAGTCGCGACGAGCTCCGGTCGGGCGATGCCGGCCACGCGGTTCCTCCGGGCGGGGCTGGGTGGGGCGGGTGGCCCCGGACGGGAACGATCAGCCCTGCCGATATCATACGGACGTGGTCTCACCCTTCATGCCCGACGGCGACAAGGTCGCCGCGATCCGATCCCTGCTCCCCGCCACCGCGGCCGGCATCTATCTCAACGCCGGCACCTGTGGCCCGCTGCCCGCGGAGACGCAGCGGGCGATGGACGAGCAGGCCGCGATGGAGCTGGCGACGGGCCGGGCCCTCACGGACCAGTGGCTCGCCTTCGCGGAGCGGCAGGCCGAGGCCCGGGCGTCGCTGGCCGCGATCCTCGTGGCGGACCCCTCGGACATCGCGCTGACCCACTCCACCACCGACGGGATCAATCTCGTGCTCTCCTCGATCCCGTGGCGGTCCGGCGACCGGGTCCTGACCACGACAGCGGAGCACCCTGGCGTCCTCGGGCCGCTGCAGGCGATCCGGGACCGGTACGGGATCGAGGTCGTCCGTCTCGACATCGGCGACGGCGGGGACGCGGAGCAGATTGCCGCCACCTTCGCGGCCGCGCTCGAGCGGCCGGCCAGGGCCGTCGTGGCCAGTCACGTCCTGTGGACGACCGGCGCGATCCTGCCCGTGGGCCGCATCGTCGCCCTGGCCCGCGCCGCCGGGGCCGTCTCGGTCATCGACGGCGCCCAGTCGGCGGGCGCCATCCCGGTCGCGGTCGAGGCGATCGACGCCGACGCCTATGCCGTCCCGGGCCAGAAGTGGCTGCTGGGCCCCGAGGGGATGGGCGGCCTCCACGTCCGGCGCAGCTTCTGGCAGGCCGCCACCCCGATGACCGCCTCGTACGCCTCGTTCGCCTCCTTCGATCTCGAGCGGGGCGGTGTGCTCCATCCCGACGCCAGGCGGTTCGAGGCGACCGGCTTCCACCGGCCGTCGGTGGTGGGGTTCGCGCGGTCGCTCGGATGGCTGGGCATGTTCGTCGGACTGCCGTGGGCGCTGGACCGTGCCGCCCGGCTGTCGCAGACGGCGTACGCGCGCCTGGCCGGAATCCCGGGCGTCCGGATGGTCAGCCCCAAGGGCGCCCACGGCACGCTGGTGACGTTCCGGATCGACGGCTGGACGGCCAGGCAGGTCGTGACCGAGCTGGCGCCCCGGGTGTTCTCGATCATCCGTGACCTGCCCGCGATCGATGCCATCCGGATCTCGACCGGCTTCTGGAACACCGACGAGGAGCTGGAGCGGTTTGCCGGTGCCGTGGAGCTGCTGGCCGCGCACACGCCCGAGACCATCCCGCCGCGCCGCACGCTGACCGTGCTGGGGAGCGATGACCGCCCCCTCGTCTGATCGGCAGCACCGCGCCACGCCTGCCACCCCGGCCTCCGCGCCCGCACCGGCCGGCCCGGTGGCTCCGCGCCCGTCACGTCCCGAGGTCCGCCGGCGCGGCTTCTTCGAGGTCCGCTGGCGCCAGTTCCGCCGCGCCCCGCGCCCCGTCGTGCGGGCGGTCGCCTCCAGCCTCTCCGTCGCCCTGGTCCTCGGCATCCTCTGGCAGGTCTACGACATCGCGCTCGACAACGGCACGCAGCTCCCCGGCGGCGACCTGCGCCTGGGCCTGCTGACCCTGTACGTGGTCGCGGTGTGCGTGATGGGTGCCGTCGTCACGTATCTCGTCGTGCCCCTGCCCACGGCCGGCGGCACGCGCAAGGCGACCCGCACCCCGTGGAGCCTGGCGCTGGGGCTGTTCGCGGCGGTCCCGATCGCCTACCTGGTCCTCGTGCTGCTGCACGAGATCGTGAAACCTGTCCTGTCCGGAGTGGGCCGTTAGGCGCCTACCACGCGTTGCCGGAGCACGGCTATGATCCGGAGTAGTCGATCTGGGGAGATCTGCTTGCTCGAGGTTCTGACAAGGTGACCGACGATCGCCGATTTGGGGCGATGCCGAAGCTTCTCGGCGGGCCCGCCTACTCGCGACCCGGACCGCGCCTGGCGCAGCCGGTCGAACGTCCCTTCGATCCCGATGACCTGCCGCTCGAGGCGGACCGCTCCGCGGAGGACCACGACCTGGTCCAGCAGGTGATCGCCCAGGCGTATGACAGCGCAGGGGCCGACGCGTCGACGTCGGATGGGTCGCCCGGCCTTCGTGGCCGCCCGTTCAGGCTGCGACTCCCGGGCATCTCGAAGCCCGAGGACGGGCGCGGCCAGCGCTGAGGCGCCCGCAGGTCCACACTGTCCCCGCGCTCCGCATGGGGGAGTAGCTCAACGGTCAGAGCTGCGGGCTTATATCCCGCTGGTTCCAGGTTCGAGTCCTGGCTCCCCTACCACCAACCCCGGCGCGGCACGCCACCGGGCTGGGACAGCACGACGCGTCCTAGCCGACGGTGGCCACGAGGCGGATCAGCTCCACGAGCCGCGCCCGGCGCTCATCGGTGAGCCCGCGCTGGAACGGGAGGGCCTTCAGCCAGGCGGCCAGGTCCGCGGTGGGGACCACGGCGCAGGTGGGGCTCCGCTGGACTCTCGGGTCGTCGGTTGCCACGGCCGCGTAGATGCGGACGAGGAAGTCCCGGTCGTCGGTGGAGAGCCAGCCGCGCAGGCGTTCTGCATCCCGGGCCGCCCGTTCCACGGGGTGCTCGATGGGGATCCACCGTCCCCGGTCGTCCTTGAGCTCCCAGTGGCTGCCCACCTGGCGGCTGATCTTCGCAGGCGGCACATCGCCGAGCACCACGATGCCGAACGGACCCATCACGAGCTCGCCGATGCGGCGCCCACCCGGGAGGGACAGGCCGGCGGCCGCGAAATGGTCCGGTCCGAGGGCGGCAGCGAGCGTGCCGGTGACGCGCCGTGGACGACCGGCATCGAACCTGTCGATCACGATCGCCAGCTGGGCCACGCCCAGGACGAGGAATGCCGCCGGCAGCATGATCGCGAACCCCCAGGCGATCGCGCCCACCGCGGCCTGCGAGAACGAGGGACGGCCGTCCGGCACGAATTCGCGCACGAGCGGCGTGCCCAGGCAGAGCCACGCGAGCGAGAGGCCGGCAGCGAGCAGCAGCACCGCGACCACGACCGATCGCACCACGGCGAACCGGTTCGAGCGGCGGGGAGGCAGGTTTGCGACGATGAGCTGCATAGCCACATGGTGGGCGCCTTCGCGAGAAGTGCGAGGGGGCGATTCGGGCTAGCGGGCATGGGGCATCCGACCCAGAAACCCACCTGATCCCCACGCGACCGACCATGACCCGGTGCGGCACCGCAACGCCTGCCGGCGCCGCTCGGGCCCGCCCGGCAGTCGCCCGGTCCTACCCCAGGGTCCCTCCCGGGCGAGGACCCCCGTACCATTGCGACCGGGCCCGTGGGGCGGGATGCTGCGCGCAGTACCCCTCCCATGCAGGAGGCCACGTCTCCGTGGCGCAACTCGTCCGGCACCTGATCGCCCCCACCCGCGTTTTCGCCCGGCCCGCCGTCCGGGCATCGCTGGCCGCGCTCGTGCTGCTGGTGATGACGGTCCTGCCCGCCGCAGCCGCTGCCACCGGGGTCGTCGCCCTGGCGTCCGGATCGGCATCGCCCACGTCCGGCACGCCGTCCACGGTGATCACCTTCTCGGTTGTCTACACGAACACCGACAGCAAGGCGCCGGCGTACGTCCGCCTCCACGTCGCAGGCAAGACGCTCGCCATGTTCCCTGCCTCGGGCGACGGCTGGAAGCGGGGCGTGAAGTTCACGGTCAGCACCAGGCTCGAGGCCGGCGCCTGGCCCCCGGTGTTCGAGGCAGCGGACCGGAGCGGCAACTCCGCGACGCTTGACGGCCCCACGGTGACCATCGAGGTGGCCCCGACACCGACGCCAACCCCCAAGCCGACACCGACGCCAACCCCCAAGCCGACGGCCACTCCGACCC
>JBAXFC010000243.1:0-5918 GCA_037140135.1 Chloroflexota bacterium | reverse complement strand
CGAACACGGCGATCCGCGCCAGCGTGGGCCGGTACACCTCGCCCAGCCAGCGGTCCGTCGCCTCCTCGGCGGGGATGGCGGTACCGGCGTCCTCCTCGAGCCAGGACCGGTACTCGGAGAGGTCGTTGAGCAGGATCCGGGCCTGCCCCTCGAGTGCCCGGAGCTTCGTCCGCCGCTCGAGCTCGTTGGCGTGGTACCGGCGCGTGGTGACCAGGGTCCGGAGCCGCACCTTGCCGGCCGCCTCGGGAACAGGGTTCACCTCCAGGTCGGCGGAGAAGCCGAGGTCGTTGAGGCGGCGCAGGCGCGCCCGGATCGCGCGCCGGTCACCGCGGATGACCTCGGGCTGGTCGTGAAGCTCGGACCAGACAACGGCGTAGCGGGCACGGACGGACTCGGCCGCAGCGATCGCGGCGTCCATATCCTCGTCACGGCCCTGGTAGGCGGCGAGATCGGCGAGGCCGAAGGCCACGTTCTCCACGAGGATGTCCAGGTCGTAGGAGCGCTGACCGGCGGAGAGCGACGGATGGATCTCGCTGGTCTCCGCGTCCACCAGGTAGGCCTGGATCCGGTCGCCATCCCGCCGGAAGAGCGTGTTCGCCAGCGAGCAGTCACCCCAGTAGACACCGCTCCGGTGGAGGTCCACGAGGAGGAGCGCCATGGCGTCGAGCAGGCGGTCGCGGTACCCCGCCGTCACCACGCGCAACCGCATCAGGAGACGCCGGTACTGCATCGAGTGGCGCAGGTACTCCGTCACCAGGATCGCGTCGCCGCGCTCCGGGCGTTCCGCAAGCCCGACGGCGCGGACTGCCGGAAGGCCGGCATCCTCGAGATGCCTGAGCACCTCGAACTCGCGCTCGGCGACGGCAGCCGGCAGCTCCTTGAGCGCGTACACGAGCCCGTCCGAGGGAAGGAAGCGGACGAGGTGGCGCGACGGGCCGACGGGCAGCTCCCGGAACGCGGTGCCGCTCCACTCGGCGAGCGGCAGCTCCCAGGGCAGATCGAGAAGCGCGGCGACCTCATCGCGGAGGCGGAGACGCGGAAACATCAGGCCATCAGGATCGGTCGTCCGGCGGCCGCACGACGATGGCGGCCGGGTGCCGGATCAGGGTCGCTTGCGCAGGTACGCGGCGAGGCTGGCGTCGTAGCCGAGCGATTCGAAGAGGCGGCGCGCGTCCGGCCGGTGGTGGCCGGCGGTGACCTCCAGGAAGGCGGCCCCCTCGGCGACGGCGGCCTTCTCGGCCTCAAGCATCAGGAGCCGGCCGACGCCCCGCTCGCGGACACCGGGGTCCACGACCAGGGCAACGATCCGGCCGAAGGCCTCGTCCACCTCGAACCGGGGCAGGACGTGGAACGCGATGAAGCCGATGACCTCGCCCGATGCCTCGGCCGCGAGGACGCGGGAGGTGTCGGTCGAGAACAGGCCGATGCGGGCGGCGAGGTCAGTGGAGCCTGCCGGGTACCCCTCGTCGGTCAGCAGGGCGGCGAAACGCTCGGCGTCCCCTGCGGTGGCAGGGCGGACGGTGACAGCTGCGGCATCGTTCATGGGGCGATGGTACTCATTCGGCGGATTCTCGATACGGGCGTCCGGTTCTCGACCACGATGACATGCGGCCCGGTCGCGGGACCCGCGAGCAGCGCCTGGCGCCCGAAGGGGCCGACAGCGGGTCCCCGGCGGCCGATGGACACGCCGCGGCTGCGGGCGGCAGCCAGCCAGGCATCGATGCCTGCGGCGGGCCAGAGGTAGAGCGTGCAGGGGCCTTCGCCGTCGCGGGCGAGGGAGCCGGCGACCCGACCCTCGGTGGCGGGCTCGAGGATCACCATCCACTCCCCCGGCAGGCCGCCCGCGCCGCGCAGCCGCACCCTGGCGCCGAGGTGGGGATCGACCGGCTCGCCGGCATCGGGGCCGCCTGGATCGACCGGGTCGCCGGGGCCGCCGGCCTCCTCTGGTTCCTCGGGTCTCTCGGGCTCGCCGGCAGTCGTTGTCTCCTCGACCGGCGCCAGCCACATGTCGAGCTCGGACTCGGCCCGCTCGAGGTCCACGGTCGCCCAGCCGAGACCGATCAGCAGCAGCGCCCGAGGATCATCGGCAGCCGGCGGCGCCGGTGGCTCGTCGCCCGAGGAGACCGGCTCGAGCACCAGGCGGCCCGCTGCCCGCGGCTTGTCGGCCGGGCTCTCGCGCAGCCAGGGGCGCACCTCCAGCACCGCCGTCCCGAGGTTGAGCAGCCGGGCACCTTGGGCCATGCCCCCTTCGCGGCCGTCCACGTCCAGCCGTCGCCCGAGGTCGGCCGCGAACGTGGCAGGGTCGGCCGCCTGCCAGGTGAGCCGCGCCGCGTACGTCATTCGAGCAGCATGTCCGGTGACTCTCCGATGGAGGCGAAGCCCAGCCGGCCGTACAGCGCCAGCGCGGGCGCGTTGCCGGAGAAGACTCCAAGGTACGTCGTCCCGGGTGTCCGCCCCCGGCCGAGCGCGAGGGCATGGCGGGTGGCGATCCCAGCCAGCCCGCGGCCCCGGAACGCCACGCGGGTACCGATCGAGGAGAGGTACGTGAGGCCGTCGAAGGTCGTTGCCTTCGCGGCCGCGGCGGGCTCTCCGTCCACGCGGACCAGGACCAGCGTCACCCGCACGTCGTCCAGCGTGCGCGCCAGGTCCGCGGCCAGCTCCCCTGCCCGGCCGGGCAGCGTTCCGAACGACTCGGCGAGCACAAGGCCCATGTCGGCGACGTCGTGCGGGCCCGCATCCGCGGCACGGCGGATCCCGTGCAGCGTCACTCCGCGCCCCAGCTCCGCCGGCGCCACCGGGCAGCAGGCCGCAGCCTCCGTGAGCACCATCACGTGACCGCCGCCAGTGTCGGCGAACCCTTCGCGTGCGAGGCGGGCGGCAAGATCCACGGGCTGGGAGTGGACCGGCGAGGGCCAGAAGTGCGGCGCCCGGCCGAGGACCGCGAACAGGGCCAGGGCCTCCGTCAGACGCCGATCGAAGCCCGCCTCGTCGTCGGGCCAGCGGACGCTGGCCATCCGGTTCCAGAACGGCTCGGTGTCACGCGGGTCGTACAGGACGACCGCGTGCCCGAGATCCCGGACCTCGCGGCTCGGGATCGCGTGGGCAGCCGTCTCGTGGCGCTCGAGCGCCCGCAGCGCGGAGTCGGAGATATCGACGTGGCGGATCACGCGCGCACAGTAACCGGACCGACGGGAGGAGCGACGCGGCCGGGCCGCAGGGCGCTACCGGCGGGCGACGATCACCGTTGCCCCTGAGGGAAGGTCGATCAGGTCGGGGGTCGGGATGCCGGCGTCCGCGAACCAGCCGAGGGCCTCCGATCGGGTCACCAGGCGGGTGCCGGAGAGAAGCTCGTCGAGCTGGACGCCGGCCAGCAGCTCCGCGTGGCGCGTGCGCAGCTCGTCGGGGTCGGAGGGCAGGTTCCAGTCGAGCGCGACAAGCCAGCCGACGGGCCGGACCGCACCCCACGCCGAGACGAGGGACTCCACCGGTGCGGGCAGCTGGTGGAGGGCGTACTGGAAGTAGGCCAGCGATGCCTCCCCTGCATGACCGACGGCGGTGACGTTGCCCAGCTCGATCTCGATCCGGTCGGAGAGCACGGCGGCCGCGACGTTGGCCCGGGCACGATCCACGGAGTCGGGCTCGAACTCCACGCCCGTGAGCGTCACGCCCGGGAAGCGGCGGGCCATCGCGATGAGCCAGCGGCCACCGCCGCAGTGGACGTCGATCACGCGGGTTCCCGCGGCCAGGTCCACGATGAGCTGCGGGATCGCCGGCAGGAGCTCCTGGAAGAAGACGCCGATGTCCTGGAGCGTCAGCCGCTCGATCACCTCGCGGTACCGGTCCGGGCGATTCCGCTGGGGCACGCCGGTCCGGAAGACCTCTGCGAGGGCGCCGTTGTCAAGACTGCCGATGGCGGCGTGGAGGAACTGGCCGCCGAGGTACTCGGCGCGATCGGCATCGAGCAGGATCTGGCCGACCTCGGGCTCGAGGCGCAGGCGTCCATCGGCCATCTCCACCAGATCGTGCGCGTCCGCGCCCCAGGCCCACTGGCCGACGAGCGCGGGCACGGTCCCGGTCCGCGCGGCCAGCTCCTCGACCGTCAGGCCGCCGGGCCCAGCATCGCGCAACTTCGCGAACAGCCCGAGCTCGAGGCCGGCGTACACGTACCAGGTGCGATAGAAGCCGCCGAGGCTGGCGACCAGGTCGTCGAAGCGATCGTCGAGGCGCATGCCGCATTGTGGCACGCCTGCCAGTCGCATCCACCGGTGCCTGCAGGTCGTCCGGTGACGGTTCGGGGTGATCCGCCGGTCGCCCGGCGCCCGGGTGCAACCGGGCCGGTCCGCTGCCGGTCTGCAGGGTGCGGCCCTTGGCCTAGCGGACTAGCGCAAGCAGGAGGGTGCACCGTACACTCCGCATTCCCGCGACCCCACCGGAGCCCCCTCGCGATGCGCCCGACCGCCAGCCCCCTCGCCGTCTGGGCGGGACTCGTCGTCCTCTACCTGGTCTGGGGCTCAACGTATCTCGGCATCCGGATCGCCGTGGAGACGATCCCGCCGTTCACGATGGGCGGCTTCCGCTTCTTCGTCGCCGGCGTGATCCTCGCGACGGCCGTCGGCTGGCGGAGCCGGCGGACGCTGGTGCGGCCGTCCCTCCGCCAGCTCCGCGATACGACGATCGTCGCCTCGTGCCTGATGGGCGGCGGCATGGGCCTCGTCGCCTGGGGCGAAGGGCACTCGGTCCCGTCGGGCGTCGCGGCCCTCCTGATCGGCCTGATGCCGATGTGGCTGGCGATCCTGTCGCGCATCGTCCTGGGCGAGCGCCTGGCACCCCTCACCGCCGTCGGCATCGGCATCGGCATCATCGGGGTGGCCATCCTCGCCTGGCCCACGGGCGAGGTGGGCGGGATGCGGCCAGAAGGCCTTGCCGCGCTGATCGTGTCGCCGATGCTGTGGTCCGCAGGCACGATCTACGCCGCCCGCAAGGCGGACCTGCCGCGCCCGGCGCTCTTCTCCACGGGCGTGCAGATGATGATCGGCGGGCTGGTGCTGTTCGCGCTGGGTGCGCTGACGGGCGAGCTTGCGACCTTCGACCTTGCCGCGGTCTCGACGCGCTCGACCGTCGGCCTGCTCTACCTGACCGTGATCGGCAGCCTCGTGGGCTACACGACGTACGCCTGGCTGCTGACGGTTGCGCTGCTCCCCCGCATCGCCACCTACGCCTACGTCAACCCGGTGGTGGCCGTCGTCCTCGGTGCGCTCATCGCCAGCGAGCCGTTCGGGCTGCGCGAGGTCGTGGCCTCGGTGGTGATCGTGGCCGCGGTGGTGCTGATCGTGACCGCACGCAGCCGCGAGCAGCAGCCGGGACGCCTCGCCGCGGCGGCGGCCGCACGTCCGGCCGTCGAGGACTCCGTCGCCGAGCCTGGCGCGGCGGGCTGACGCGGGGGCCGAGCCGCGGATCCCGTCACCGAGCGCCGCCCGGCCATCACGAGCCGTGATCTCCGGGGCCGCAGCCTCGGGATGTCGTCGCCATGCCGACCTGGAGCCCTGCCTCCGCACGCCCGACACGCGATCGACGGGGAGGCCGCTCTCGCCGAATAGGGCCTCCACCGGAGATGGAACGACCCGGATGGCAATCACCCGGGTCGTGCTCGTGGCCGGGGCGGGGTTCGGGGTCGGCCCCGGGCCCGGCCTTCGAGGTCTAGTTGCGGCGGCGCCGCGGCGTGAAGACCAGCGTCAGGCCAAGCAGGCCGGCGATGCCGCCCAGGATGAGCAGCAGGCCACCCGGCGTGCTGGACCCACCGGGGCCGCCAACGGCGTCCGTGGACGGCGGGGTGATCCTCGGAGTGCCGGTGTTCTTCGAGCGGATTGCAGCGGGCGTGGCAGCCGGCGCTGCTCAAGGTGCGCGGCGAACGCGACGAG
>JBAXFC010000242.1:0-5928 GCA_037140135.1 Chloroflexota bacterium | reverse complement strand
GCGCGGGCGCGCCCGCGCGACCAGGCTCCTGTCCCTCGTGGCCGCCGCGCTGGTCGCGGCCTCATGCGCAGCGGTGGCGCCATCAGGCAGCCCGTCGCCGGCCGCGACCTTGACCCCGTCCGCGGCGGCCACCCCGACCCTCGCGCCGGTGCCGTCGAGTGCGCCCGTGCCCACCGCCAGCCCGCACGCGACGCCGGCCGCCACGCCGCCGCCGACGCCACAGCCGACGCCGCAGGTGCCCCCGGCCGGCGACGAGACGCTGGCTGCCGTCTACACCGCCCCGCGGCCCCAGAACCTCCGGTCTGCGGACGGTCCCCGGGTGTTCGCCCGCGGCGATGACCTGTCCGTGCTGTTCGAGATCATCAACGCGTCCGCGGTCCCCGTCGCGGTGCCGCGGACGCTCGCGTCGGACCGGCCGGCGAGCTGGTACGGCGTGATCCAGGCGTGGATCGAGCCGCTCGGGGCCCGGGTGAACCTCGACACGTGCCTGCCGGACGCCGCGCGCAAGGGCGGCTGGTACGCCACCGGCGGCACGCCGATGGCACTCGGTGGCTCGGCCACGCCGCTCGACCCGGGCGTTGGGCCCACCCAGCGGTTCGGCATGTCAGCATTCCAGACCGCATGCCTGCCTGCCGGACCCTATCGCTTCCACCTGGAGTACAAGCGGTTCGACGCAGGCCCCGATGACGTGATCGCCCATCTCGCGCTCAATGTCGAGCTCCGCGACGCGACCGGCTGGACGGTCGGCCTTCCCTCCCCCGGCGGGGTGGACAGCCAGGCAGCGCTCACGCTGTCGGGCGACGCGAAGCGGATGACGAGCGCCATCACACTGCGCGGCCTTCCGGCCGGCTCCGAGGTGACGGTGACTGTCCGCGCGGGCGGCTGCGACCGCGAGGGCGCAGTCATCGTCCCCGCGCGGACCTTGACGGCCACCGCCGACGGCACGCTCACCGATCGCTCCGCGATCCAGCTCACCTCGAGCGCCCGGCAGGCGATCGCGGCCGGCGGCATCCCGGGTCTCCGGCTCACGCAGGGCACCCGGCGGTCATGCACCGTGTACTCCGCCATGCCGCTGTCGTTCCCCGCGAACCGGGCGCCGACGACGTGGGGCGGCGGGCTCCTCAGGGTGGAGACGGCCGAGGGCATCGTCCTGACGGCGTCGTCGCAGACGCTGCAGGGCCCGGTGGCGCACGCCGCCGACGGGGCCATCGACAACATGTGGAACTCGGGTGGCTATGCGCCCGCCTGGGTGGAGCTCGACCTCGGGCGGAACACCCGCCTCACCGGTGTCAAGCTCCTGCCCTCCCAGCTGCCGAACGTCGCGGACACGCTCCATCGCATCTACGGCCGCGTGGACGGCAGTCGCACCGAGGTGCTGCTCGCCGAGCTCAAGGGGACGACCCAGGACAACACCTGGATCGAGGCGACGTTCGCGAAGATGCAGCGGATCCGCTACATCAGGGTGGCGACGGTCACCAGCCCCTCGTGGATCGCCTGGCGCGAGATCAGGCTCCAGGGTCCGGACGTCGCGCCGCCCAGCGTGATGCCGCAAGGGATGCAGGACGGTGCTGCCGACCTCGGCGCCCACGGCGACCGCTGCTACGCCAACGGCTGGGCCACCGACCCCGATGACTCCTCGCGGAGCGTGACGGTCCGGATCCTCGTCGATGGCAAGCAGGTCTGGAGCGGGCCGGCGTCGGACTCGCGGCCGGACGTTGCGGCCGCCGGCTTCGGCAACGGGCGATCGGGATACTGGGTCAGGCTCGACGGGCTGCTCACCCTTGGCGTGAGCCACGAGATCCGTGTCCAGGCGCTGGATGCGGAGACCGGACGCTGGGTGGACCTCAACGGGACACCCAAGACGCTGCGCTGCAACTGACCGCGGGAGCGACGGGGCCGGCGATCGGCGGCCGGGCCCGGCGCTCCGTGTCTGCTGAGCTGTTCGGGGACGAGGGGCGTTCCCCGGGCACGACTCAGGCCAGCGGGGGAGCGACCTCGGCGCCCTGCAGCTCAGGCAACTCCACCACCGCCGTCCCCGACGCCTCGGGGTCGCCGGGCGCGGCCGCCCCTCCGATGTTCTTCACGTTGCGCACGACGAGGCCGCCGGTGACGATGACGATGCCCAGGATGATGTAGAGGAGGCGGTATCCGCCCACGCCGACGACGGCGCCGAGGGCGATGATGCCCGGCACCAGGAGCGGCGCGATCGCCCGGGGCAGCTGCTCGGCGATCGCGATGATCGACATGTACTTGCCGGTCTCCGCCCGGTTCCCGGGCAGCACGGCCATGACCAGTGCCCCGTCGATGGGCAGGAACGCTCCGGTGGAGAAGGCGATGACGCCCAGGGCGGCCATGAACACCGGGATCGAGAACGAGGCCGCGGCGACCAGCCCGCCGCCGGCGAAGATCACGCAGACGATGATCACGAGCTTCGGCAGCCGGGCGAGCTTGTCGGAGAGGAAGCCGCCCAGGATCGTGCCGGTGACGGTCCCGAGAAGGTTGACGACAACGGAGAGGGTGATCAGTCCGGGCAGCTGCGCGTCCGTGATCCTGAGCTCATCGGTCATGAAGTAGATCGAGAAGCCGCCGAAGGTGTAGCCGAGCGTGATGACGAAGCGGCTCAGCCACACCCACGAGTAGTTGGGCACGGCCCTGGGGCTGAAGCGGAAGCCGGCCAGGAGCTGCCCGAGCCCCAGGCGATGGTGGTTCGCGCCCTTCTCCAGGACGCGGTCCTGCAGCAGCCCGACGGCGATGGCCGTTGTCACCAGCATGAGCAGGCCGCCCGTGCCGAAGAGCGCGAGATGGTGGTCGAGGAGTCGCGCGCCGACGAAGGCCGCGGCGACGCCCGCGAGCACGTAGATGAGGCTCTGGACACCGAGCACGCGACCCCGCTGTGTCGGCATGACCTGGTCGGGGATCAGGGCGGCGTAGGAGCCGATGAAGATCGCCTGGCCGGTGGCGGCGATGACGACGCCACCCATCAGGAGCCCCGTGCTGGTGGAGAGCCCTTCAACGATGAGGCCGACGCAGACGACGAGCGTCCCGCCGATCAAGCCGGGCCGGCGCATGCCGAGACGACCGGTCATGTGGTCGCTGAGCGCACCGAAGATGGGCGTGCCGACCAGGAGGGCGACCGCCGCCAGCCCGAGCGCCAGGGCCAGCGCCCCGGCCTTGCCCGCCGGGTCGAGCCGCTCGATGAGGACCGGCAGCCCCACCAGGGGCGGCATGAGCGTCGCGAACCCATAGCCGATGGTGGAGACGAGGACCGCCGCAACGCCCCGACGACTGGTTGTCTGCAGCGGCTCGTGGACCGTCATCGTGCGCCCCCAACCGACGCGCGGACGTTGGCGCATGTGCGGCGCTCGACTCGCAAGGTGTCGATTGTTCGGGTGCCGGCGGTCATCGGGGTCCCTCTTCGCGCGCCCGGCGCGTCGTTCATCCGCCGCCACGTCCGCGTTGACGCACCGGGAGGTGCATCCGTCGGTGAGCCTAGCCTCGGCGCCCGCCGGCCGATAAGAGGCCGTTCGGGGGGGTCGGCAGTGCCCCTTGCCGACATCGACCCCGGGTCCATCCACCTGAGGGTTCCACCCGCATGCCCAGATCCGCCCGCGCCCGGCGGCCCGCCGCCGGTCTCATCAAGCGCCGGCTTCGAGCAGTTGCGGTCATGTCGATCGCGCTGCCGTGGCTCACTGCATGCGGAAGTGGCGGTCCGACTGCCGCACCTCTCTCGTCGCCTTCCGCAGCGGCCGTCGCGTCGATGACGCCGGTGCCGTCCGCGGCCGCCACGCCCGCCCCGTCCCCGGGCGACACGGTCCACGTGGGCAGCTCGAACCTCACCTCGGCGATGACGGACCAGAACCGCAACGTCGGGATCATCACCGGGGATCGGGCCGTGGTCGGCGATCTCCTGGCAACCCTGGCCGCCGACGTCGCCGGTGCTGCGCCGTACTGACCCCTGCTCGCGAAGGCGACCTGGCGACCGGAGATGCGGGCGGCGCGCTTCCGGTGGAGCACGAGCCCCCGCCCAGGCTCCCAGTCGCGGTAGCACGCTTGGCGTACCCGATACCTCCCCGTCTGGGGCATAACGGCCAACGGCCGGAGGCAGCAGCCTTCGACGATGCCTCCCGCACGTTGCGCCGGCCAGCCACGTCAGACTCCGCCCGCGCCCATACGGCCCGCGACGGCCCGCGACGGCGGGAGCCTGATGCCCGGGCTCACCCGCGGGTGGCCCGGCCGCGCCATGGCGGCGCTGGCCCTGGCGGCGACGGCCCTGGTGCCGGCTGCGGGACCCGCAGCCGCGGCGGACCCGGTGGTCCTGCGCGTCGGCACCACGCAGGACCTCGATGCCTCGAACCCCTTCAACTCGATGCTCGTTGTTGGTGCCGAGGCCTCCCAGCTGACCTACAGCCTGCTGGTCGGGTTCGACAAGGATGCCCACCCGGCGCCGGACTTCGCCGATTCCTGGACGCGCGCCGCGGACCGGGTCACGTTCCACGTCCGGACCGGCCTGCAATGGTCGGACGGGGCGTCCGCCACCTCGGCTGACGTCTGCTTCTCGTGGGGCCTGGCCCTGGCCGCCATCACGGACGGGTCCTACGTGGGCGCCGGGTACCTCGACCCGAACATCAGGGACGCGGGCGTGACCCGGATCGAGTGCCCCGACGCCTCGACGGTCGTCGCCTACACGACGGACCAGTCGGACCGGATCTACCAGGTCTACGTGCCCATCCTGCCCCAGCACATCTACGGCCAGGACGACTACAAGACCATCGCCAACGAGAAGTTCGACGCCCCGCTCGTGGGCACCGGGCCCTACACGCTGGCCGAGTGGAAGACAAGCCAGTACGCCCGGTTCGTGCGCAACCCCCACTACTGGGGCCAGCAGGGCTACGAGGACGAGGTCGTCCTGCAGTTCTACTCGAACCCCGACGCGATGGTCCAGGCCCTCAAGAGCGGCGAGATCGACTACGCCCGCGACGTGAACCCGGACCAGTTCGCCCAGCTCCGGGCCGACCCAGGGTTCACCACGGTCGTGGGCAAGGCCAACGGCTGGAACCAGCTCGCGTTCAACACCTACGGCTCCGGCACCGGCAAGACCATCGAGGGCGGCGGCCCCTCGACCCTGGCGCTGCTCGACCCGGCCTTCCGCGACGCCCTGGGCTACGCCGTGGACAAGCGGGTCCTCCTGTACCGCGTGCTCGGCGGCTTCGGTGACCCCGGCAGCACGATCGTCCCGCCCGTCCTGTCGGACTGGCACGTGGACCCCACCACGCCGCGCACGTTCAACATCGACCTCGCGAAACAGAAGCTCGACGCGGCGGGCTACCCGCTCAACGGCAGCGGGAAGCGCCTCGACCAGCAGGGCAGGGCCATCAGCCTGCGGCTGGTGACGACCAGCAGCAGCAGCGACTACGCCAAGGCGGCCGAGTTCGTGAAGGCCTGGTATGGGCAGCTGGGGATCGGCGTCTCGGTCGCGGTGATGGACAGCTCAGCGCTGGGCACGCTCCTGCTCCCCAGCGCCGGCGCCAAGTACGACATCGAGCTGTGGGGCTGGTCGGGCAACCCCGACCCCAACTCGCTGCTCCAGATCTTCCGCTGCGACGCCATCGACAACACCTCCGACAGCCAGTACTGCAACCCCGCCTACGACCAGCTTGACAACCTGCAGCTGACCCAGACGGGCGCAGACCGCCACGAGACGCTGGCGCAGATGCAGAACCTGATCTACAACGAGGCGCCCTACGACATCCTGTACTACGACTCCGCGCTCCACGCGTACCGCACGGACCGGTTCGCGGGCTGGCAGAACATGCCGGCAACCGGCACGCCCCTCTTCACCTACGGCACCCTCCAGTACACACTCCTGACGAACGCCGCGGACGCGCCCGCCCCGCCCGCAGCCCCACCGACCGCCGAGGCATACCAGCC
>JBAXFC010000241.1:0-5947 GCA_037140135.1 Chloroflexota bacterium | reverse complement strand
GTGACCGACCGCCACTCCCCCGCCACCATCCGCGACGTCGCCCGGCTGGCCGGCGTCTCGACCGCCACCGTCAGCCGCGTGCTGGCCGGCATCGGCAACCCCAAGCCCGACACCGCCGCCGCCGTCCTGGGCGCGGTCGAGGAGCTGGACTACCGCCCTTCGGGTGTGGCCCGGTCGCTGCGCATGAAGCGGACCCGGACACTGGGGCTCATCGTCACCGACATCCAGAACCCGTTCTTCCCCGAGCTCGTCCAGGCGGCGGACCAGGCCGCCCGCGATCTCGGCTACTCGATCATCCTCGGCTCGGCCGCGTACGACGAGCACCGCGCGGTCGAGTACCTGGCCCTGATGGTGGACCGGCGCGTGGACGGCCTGATCGTCGCCTCCTCCCAGGTCTCGGAGGAGACCTGGCGCTGGCTGTCCGGATCGCCGGTGCCGGTCATCGTGGCCAATGCGGAACCCTCCGACCGGCCGATCACCGTCATCACCAGCGACAACGCGGGGGGCGGCCGGATCGCCGCCGAGCACCTGGTCGGCCTGGGCCACCGCAAGATCGCCTACATCCGCGGCTACGAGGGGTTCACGGCGGATCTGCCGCGCATCGAGGGCTTCCGGGCGGTCTGCCGCGAGGCCGGCATCCCGGCCGGGGACCTGGTCGAGATCCGTGGCGACGCGGGCTTCGACGGCGGCGAGCGTGCCGCGACCGAGCTCCTGGCCTCCCGGCCGGACCTGACCGCGATCGCCTGCCACAACGACATGACGGCGATCGGTGCCATGGCCGCGCTCCGGCGCGCGCGCGTGCGCGTGCCCGCGGACGTGAGCATCATCGGTTGCGACGACATCTCAGCCGCGAGCTGGGTGGTCCCCGCCCTCACCACGGTCGCCCAGCAGAAGGGCGAGATGGGCACCCTGTCCGTCCAGCACCTGGCCGCGGCCCTCGACGATCCGGACGGCACCCGCGAGGGCGAGACGATCCGCATCCCGATGTTCCTGCGCGAGCGCGAGTCCACCGGCCCCGCCCCGGCCGTCGGCCGCACCCAGGACTGATCCACCAGAACACCGGCTGCGCTCGTCCCGGGCAGCCTCAGCAACCCTGATCCCGGCCTTCGAAGGTCACGCAGCACGGAGTAATCGATTTCATGGTCCGCATTGCGAACGCGCCCTGCTCATGGGGCGTCATCGAGGGCATCGACGGCGACCGCGCCGGCTGGGTCCGCGTCGTGGACGAGATGGCCGAAGCCGGCTACATCGGCACCGAGCTCGGCGACTGGGGCTTCATGCCCACCGATCCCGACGAGCTTGCAGGTGAGCTCGGCCGGCGCGGCCTCGCCCTGATGGGCTCCTGGGTCAGCGTCTGGCTCCACGACAAGGCACGCCACGAGGAATCCGCGAACGACGCGGTCCGGACCGCGAAGCAGCTTGCGCGCGTCGGCGGCCCCGAAGCGGTCGTGGTCCTGGGCAACGACCCGTACGGCGATCCGCACCGCACGAGGATCGCCGGCCGCGTGACCGCCGCCGACGCCCCGTCCGAGGAGATGTGGAAGACCCTCGCCGAGGGCTACAACCACGTCGCCCGCCGGGTCATGGACGAGGCCGGCATCCGGACCGTCGTGCACCAGCACATCGGCACCTGGATCGAGACCGAGGCCGAGGCGCGCCGCCTGTTCGCAATGACCGATCCATCCGTGCTGGGCCTGTGCCTCGACACCGGCCACTGGGCCTTCGGGGCGGGCGGCGACCCGGTCGCGGCCGTCCGCGAGTTCAAGGACCGAATCTGGCACGTCCACTTCAAGGACTGCGACCGCGAGGTGGCCGAGGCCTCCCGGGCCAGCGGCTGGTCCGGCCCCGAGAGCGTGGGCCAGGGCGTGTTCTGCGAGCTGGGCACGGGCTCGGTGGACTTCCCGGGCATGCTCAAGGCGCTCGAGGAGATCGACTACACCGGCTGGATCGTCGTGGAGCAGGACGTGCTCCCGGGCATGGGCAACCCCGGCCTCAATGCGATCCGCAACCGCGAGTACCTGCGGGGCATCGGCGTCTAGACTTCGCTCAGTCACCGCGCCGGGCCGCCTTGGCGGCCCGGCGCGGTCTCGTTCGTGGAGGACATCGTGGGCGACAAGGTCCGGATCGGCGTCGTGGGCACCTCGTGGTGGGCGGACTCGATGTACCTGCCCGCACTCGCGCGGCACCCGCAGGCCGATGTGCGGGCCATCGCCGGCACCCGGCCGGAGCACACCCGGTCGTTCGCGGCCCAGTGGAACATCCCGTCGCCGTACGACACCTACGAGGAGATGCTGGAGCGCGAGCCGCTCGACGCGGTGGTCGTGCTCTCGCCCAACCGGCTCCACCACCCCCACGCGATGGCGGCGCTGCAGCGCGGGCTCCACGTCCTGTGCGAGAAGCCGCTGGGGATGACGTCCGTGCAGGCGCGCGAGATGACCGAGACGGCCGAACGGCTCGGCGTCGTCAACATGTGCCCGTTCACCTACTCCTTCATGCCGTTCTCGCGCTACACGAAGGAGCTGGTGGACGAGGGGTACATCGGCCGGCCCTACCACCTCAACATGCGCTACTTCGCGGACTATGGGCGCGACCCGGCGTACATCTGGCGCTTCGACCTGGGCGAGGCGGGTGCGGGCATCTCGGGCGACCTCGGCTCCCACTGGTCCTACATCGCCACCTGGCTGTTCGGCGAGGTCAAGGCGGTGACGGCCGTGTTCGGGCACGTGGTCGAGCGTGGCCCCCGGCCGGATGGACAGCCGTTCGAGGCGACCGAGGACTCGGCAATGATCCTGCTGGAGTTCGAGAGCGGGGCCACGGGCAACATCCACGTCTCCTCCACGGCCTACGAGCCGTCGCGCTTCGGGCAGCTGCACGCATGGGAGCTGCACGGGTCCGAGGGCACGATCCACGTCACCTGCGACTGGGACAACGTGGAGCGGGTGGAGGGTGTCCGGATCGCCGGGTCCGAGGCGGACCGGACGGTGGAGCGCCCGCGACTGGCGCCCCTGCCGATCCCCGACCGCTTCTACGAGGGGCTCCGCCGGGACACCGTGCACAACACGTACAAGGACACGTTCCGCGAGCGCGACAACATGGCCCGCGGCTTCGTGACCGCGATCGCCTCCGGCGGTGCGGCCGTCCCCTCGTTCCGCGACGGCTGGCGGGTCCAGCGGATCGTGGACGCGGCCGGGCGGTCTGCGCGCGAGGGCAGGCGGATCACGATCGCCGAGATCGCCGGTGACGAGATCGCGGCCGACGCGTAGGAGTCCCGATGACAACTGCCTCCCCCACCCCGGGCGTGCGACGCCGGAAGCTGCTCATGCGGCTCGTCCGCGACGGCCTCGCGGATCTCGTGATCGCCGATGGCCGGCGGACGATCCTGCGCCTCGACCGCGTGGGCTTCGCCTTCCCGGACGGGGCGACGGCCCTGGTGCACTGGTACCCGATCCGGGGCGGTCGGCGGCCCGGTGATCTCGAGCTCATCGTGGGGGCGATGCTCGGCGGCGGAGGGCTCGGGGCGCGCGTGGCCGAACGGACCGGCGTTCCCGGCGGCACGGCGACGGGGTGGGTCGTGTCGTCAGGGTCGCTCAATGGCGGGCCCGGCGGGTCATCGCTCCACTACGAGATCACGACGGACGAGGACGTGGCGCCGGTCGCGGCGACGATCGTGGCCGATGTGCGGGAGGTCCACGCCCCGATGCTGGCGCTTGCACGACTGGACCCGTCGGCGGCTGCGGACCGGGTCGAGTCGGCGCCGTGGCTGGCCGCGGGCCGCGCGGCCGAGCTTGCCGCGGCGCTCCGCGAGGAGGCCGCGGCGCTCCGCGAGGTTGCCGCGCAGCGCTGAGTGCGCCGCCGCGCAACGGTGAGCCGACGCGCAACGGTGAGCCGACGCGCAGCGCTGAGTGCGCCGCGCAACCGGGGCGCCGGGGCTTCCCAGGCCCCGATCCCGGCGTCGTCCCGATCTCTTGGGGCTCTCCGAGCCCCAAGATGACACCCGACGCCCCGCCGGTCGAAGCGGGGCTTCCGGTGCCCCGAACCGCCCGGGGGTGGTCGCAACCGGGGCGCCGGGTGCCCCAGCGTGCGGTGCTGGCGACCGGCTGGACTGTCAGTCCGGTCGTGGGGCCTGCGCCGGTTCGAGGCTGGCCTGGGAGTCCGGATCGCGACATCGGATGTGCCCATTGCACGCTTCCCGACGCCCGAACCGGACCGGGGAGCCGGAACCTGACCACCTGCGCCCGAAAACCCGGACTGCCAGTCCACGCGGGGCAGCGGCTCCCAGGCCGCGCCCGCGCCCCGCGCCCCGCTCCCCGCGCCCGCGCCCCGCTCCCGGCGGCCCGGCCGCGTGCCGCTCCCGGCGGCCCCGCCGTTCTGGATGAAGAGGTCTGGGTAACCGTCGTTGTTGAAGTCGCCCCACGATGCCATGTGGATGTCGCCAGCTTCGCGGGTGAAACCATCCGGGGCGACTTCCCTCGTCGGCACGAATTGGAACCGGCCTTTATCGTTGCGCCAGAACAGCGGGTATTTGCCTTGTTTGGTGCTGTGAGCCTGGAAATACAGGTCGTCGAAACCGTCGGCATTGTAATCCACCCACGCCGCCAACATGCCGTATTCGGTGAACGTCGGCCCTTGCCAACTCAGCCCGCACTTCTCCGCCACGTCCTCGAACTGCTGCGCCCAGCCGCCGGTGGTCGCCAGCAGAAAAACGACCGTGATTAACATTGGTTTTGAAGCAGTCATGGTGATGGGTTCCGTTTGTTTGTGTGATCAACCTGAAACCGGTCGTCGGCGGGCAACGTGTTGTCTTTGCCCCACGCGCCGCCGCTGGGCGCATTGGGGCCAAACAACGGCCACGGTTTGGTCGCGCCGAGGAACGCGGAGCGTTGCTTGAGATACAGCGACGCGGGCAACCGTGTTCCGGTTTTGCTCCGGCCCCACTGCTCTTGGCCAGCAATCCAACTGGCGGCGTCCCACGTGTCGGTGGCAGCAAGCTCCTCCGGCGTGTCCACGGCGTTGAAGGCGGTGACACCTCGCGCTGCGGCTTTGGGCCGTTTGTTTTCCCACGGCGGCGAGCGGCGCGGCTGATCGCAGACGTTGCCGATGCGTGCGGTGTGGAACGGTGGCAAGTTGCCCCATTCCCACGGGAACTCGACATCAATGAAATAATCGCAGCGGTTGCGGAACCAGACGTTCCACAAACCCTGACTCAAATTCAGGCCCTCGTTGGAGCGACCATCCACACGCGGGTCCCAGACGCGGTTGCCCTCGAAGAGATTGTTGTGTGGGCTGAACCCGTGCGTCTCGATGTCGCCGTAACAGGTCGGCGCGCGCTCGCCGATGGTCGAGTTATATGAGACCACGCAATGATTGGCGCCGTAACAAAGCTGGATCGGATGGCGGAGGTGATAGAGCCTGCAGTCGCTAACGCGGCACCGGGTCGTGAGGTTGGCGAGTTCGATCCCGTAGCCTTCGCCGCCGCTGCCGTAACTGAAAGCGTGGTGGGCAAACACACGCTCGACAACGACATCCCGGCTGGCGGCGACTTGGACGTGAGCGCCCTGGCAATATGCCGACTCGATGTTGCGCACGTAGCCGTTGCAGACACCCGTGACCTCCACATTGCTGGTGCGGCCTTTCTTCGGCTTGACGTTGCGCGTGACCTTGACGCCCTCGATGCCGACATTGGCAATCATGTCGTGCCGGGCCGCGCCGGGGTCCTTGTCGAAATCCAATCCCAGCGGCATGTCCAGCGTGAGACGATTGCCGGTCTTGCCGGCGACGCGGACGATCTGGCCATAGACGGGCATGCCGTACGCCACCTGCGCCTTTTCGTAAAGGTGCAGGTAATCGCCCACACGGACGGCACCCGCGTCGACCAGTTCCACGGTACTCGCACCGCGTTTCTTGCGGCTGACCACGGCCAATTTCGCCCCGTCACGCGGTCCGTGAA
>JBAXFC010000240.1:0-5948 GCA_037140135.1 Chloroflexota bacterium | reverse complement strand
GGCTGCATGATCGTGTTGATGCGGTTGCCCATGCCGGTCTCGGCGGCAACGGCCATCGCGTCGATCACCCAGAGGTTGATCTGCTTCTCGACCAGCTGGTGCTGGATCTCGGACGGGAGATGCTCCCAGACCTCACTCGGCCCGTACGGGCTGTTGAGCAGGAAGGTCGCGCCGCGCTTCGCGTGCTCGAGGACCTTGACGCTCTGGAGCAGGCCGAACTGGTGGCAGGCCACGAAGTCCGCGTCGTCCACGAGGTACGTGGAACGGATCGGCTTGGGGCCGAAGCGCAGGTGGGACGAGGTGACCGAGCCCGACTTCTTGCTGTCGTAGACGAAGTAGCCCTGGGCGAAGAGGTCCGTGCCCTCGCCGATGATCTTGACCGAGCTCTTGTTCGCGCCAACGGTGCCGTCGGAGCCCAGGCCGTAGAACAGGGCCTGGACCTCGCCCGCCGGGCGGGGATGGCTGAAGGTGGAGCTGATGGGCAGGGACAGGTGCGTCACGTCGTCGTAGATGCCGACCGTGAAGTGGCGCTTGGGCTTGGCCGCGAGCAGCTCGTCGAAGATCGGCCGGACCATCGACGGGGTGAACTCCTTGGAGGAGAGCCCGTAGCGGCCGCCGATGACCTTGGGGGCGGTGGCGAACGGCGCATCGTCGCTGTCCATCACCTCGTTGAGCGCGGTGACCACGGCCTGGTACATCGGCTCGCCGACGGCACCCGGCTCCTTGGTCCGGTCGAGGACCGCGATCGCCCTGGTGGTCTTGGGCAGGGCCGCGAACAGGGCGGCGACCGGGAACGGCTGGAACAGCCGGACGACGATCATGCCGACCTTCTCGCCGGCCGCGGTCATCGTCTCGACCGTCTCCTCGACGGCGCCGGTGCCGGAGCCCATGACGATGATCACGCGGTCCGCGTCCGGCGCACCCTTGTACTCGACCAGCCCGTAGCGGCGACCGGTCAGGGCGGCGAACTCGTCGAAGACCTCCTGCACGATGCCCGGGACGGCGTCGTGGTACGGGTTGCAGGCCTCGCGGGCCTGGAAGAACACGTCCGGGTTCTGCGCGGTGCCGCGCACGACCGGGGTCTCCGAGGTGAGGCCGCGGCGGCGGAACGCGAGCAGGTCGTCCTCGCGGATGAGGCTCATCAGCGTCTCCGGCGGCAGCATCGAGATCTTGTTGACCTCGTGGCTGGTCCGGAAGCCGTCGAAGAAGTGGAGGAACGGCACCCGCGCGCGCATCGTTGCGGCGTGGGAGACGGCGGCGAAGTCGTGCGCCTCCTGGACCGAGTTCGCGGCGAGCATCGCCCAGCCGGTGGCCCGGGCGTGCATCACGTCGGAGTGGTCGCCGAAGATCGAGAGCGCGTGGGTCGCGAGCGTGCGCGCCGCCACGTGGATCACCGCCGGCGTGAGCTCGCCCGCGATCTTGAACATGTTCGGGATCATCAGGAGCAGGCCCTGCGACGCGGTGAACGTCGTGGTGAGGGCGCCCTTCTGGAGCGAGCCGTGGACGGCGCCAGCGGCACCGGCCTCGGACTGCATCTCGACCACGGTGGGGACCGTGCCGAACAGGTTGGGCTTGTTCGCGGCGGCCCAGTCGTCGCAGTACTCGGCCATCGGTGAGGCCGGGGTGATCGGGTAGATCGAGATGACCTCGCTGAACGCGTACGCGACGCGTGCGGCCGCCTCGTTGCCGTCGAGGCACTCCCAGAGCTGATCCATCAGTCGCTGCTTCCTTTCGGGCGGCGCGGGCCACCCGGTCTGGTGGCTGTGTCAGGGACGCGGGCAGGCGCGCGCGGACGCGTCTGCACCCCGCCATTGTCGCCCCGCAAGTGGTCGCGGTGCTGTCCCTATGGCCCCCTCCGTGCGGCCCGGAGCGCATACGTTAGGGGCCGAATGGCGGTCTTTGGACGGGACCCGCGGGACCCTTCGCGTGGGCGACGCCGGCGTCATGCCGGCGCCTGCCCGCGCCTGCCGGGGCCCTGCGACTCAGCTGTGCATGAGCCGGCCCCCTGGCGAGCGTGGCATTCCGCCGAAACCGGCGGTTCCGGGCTGAAGCCACGCTGCAGCACCGTCGATTCGACCCACAGGCGAATACGGTGCCGGCGCGCCGCCGGGTGAGGCCTGCGGTGGCCCCACCGCTGACGTCCGCTCCGGCCACGGCCGCCCCGGCCTCCCGGCCCGCAACGTCCGCGCCCGCAACGTCCGCGCCCGCCACGGCCTGGGCGTGGACACGGTGCCGTCTGCGCGGACCTCGAGAGCCTCGTCTCGATGGACCACATCGCGGACGACACCCGCCTGGTCAACGCCCAGCGTGACATCCCGCCGCGTACCGGGCCGCGGGCGTGATCCAATGGGCGCCGGGCCGCCACGGCCCGCGCAGCAGGAGGTCCGGACGGTGATCGTGTGCGTCCCGGTGACGGAGACCGGTGAGGTCGGGGGTGGCTGGGGCCGTGCGCCGCGCGTGGCGGTGGCTCGGCTCGAGGGTGGCCTGATCGTCGATTGGGTTGAGCACGACGTCGCCTGGGACGTCCTCCACGACGTGGGCACCGAGGGCGGCCACCACGCGCGCGTCGCCCGGTTCCTGCAGGACAACGGCGTCGAGGTGGTGATCGCCGGGCACATGGGCCCGCCGATGGTCCAGATGCTGGGCAAGATGCGGATCGTGGCCCGGATGGGCGCGGCCGGGGACGCGCGGGCGGCGGTCCTGGCCCAGGCCGGCCTGGAGTAGGCGATGACCGCGAGCGGCCGCTCCACGCTTGCGTGGCTTGACCGCCGGACCCGGGTCATGGTGGCCATCGCCATCGCCGGGATCGTGCTCACGCTGGGGGTCCGGATCGCGGGCGCCTCCGAGGTCGCCGTGTTCCTGGTGGCGGCCGCCACCCTGGCGATGCTCGCGGCCCTGGTGGGGGAGGCCACCGACCAGCTGGGCGGCCGGTTCGGTCCGGGCGCCACCGGCGTCCTGCAGTCCGCGCTGGGCAACCTCCCGGAGCTGTTCATCTCGCTGTTCGCCCTGCGCGAGGGCCTCGTGGTCCTGGTCCAGACCGCGCTGATCGGCTCGATCCTGGGCAACAGCCTGCTCGTGCTGGGCCTCGCGTTCTTCGCGGGCGGCCTGCGCAACGGGCGTCAGACCTTCGACCCGGCCCCCGTCAGGACGATCGCCATCGTTCTCGTGCTGGCCGTCGCGTCGCTTGCGATCCCCACCATCGCCACCTCGCCCGGCGGCCCGGACCAGGGGCACGCGGTGGAGATCTCGGTCTTCGTGTCCGTGGTGCTGCTGGTGGTCTTCGTGGCCTCGGTCCCGTACTCCCTCGCCGGCGGCAAGGGTGCGTCGATGGTGGCGTCACCGGTGGAGGAGACCTGGCCGCTCCGCCTCTCGCTGGGCCTGCTCGCGTTCGCGGGCGTGGCGGCGGCCGTCGTGTCCGACTGGTTCGTGGAGGCCCTGCGGCCCGCGATGGCGACCCTGGGTCTCTCGGAGGCCTTCGTGGGGCTGGTCGTCGTGGCGCTCGCGGGCAACGCCGTCGAGAACGTGGTGGGCATCCAGCAGGCGATGCGCAACCGGATGGACCTCGCCATCAGCCTGATCCAGAACTCCAGCCTGCAGGTGGCGATCGCGCTGACGCCGGTGCTGATCCTGGTCAGCCTCGTCGTTTCGCCGGTGCCGATGACCCTGGTGCTGGCGCCGACGCTCCTCGCCGGGCTGTCGCTCACCGCGCTGCTGGGGGCCTTCGTGGTGTTCGACGGCGAGAGCACGTGGCTCGAGGGGCTGATGCTCCTGGGGCTCTACGCGATCATCGCGGCATCGGTCTGGTACGGCCCGCCCGTCGCGGTCTGAGGACGGGGAGGGGAGTGGCGCGACCCCACAGGGAACCGCGCCGTCCGACGGTCAGTCGTCGAGGAGCCCGTGCCGCATGGCGTAGCGGACCAGCTCCGCGTTGCGCTTGAGGCCCAGCTTCTGCATCACGCGGGCCCGGTACGAGCTCACCGTCTTGGGTGACACGTCGAGCCGGACGGCGATGTCGGCGAGGCTGGCACCGGTGATCAGCTGGTCGAACACCTCGAACTCCCGCGCGGAGAGCTGGGTGTGCGGGGCCTTGAGCGAGGGTCCGCCGCCTGACGCCTGGTCGACGAGCAGCTCCGCGACCTCGCGGCCCACGTGCCGGCGGCCGGTGAGCACCTTGCCGATGGCGGCTGCGAGGTCCTCCGGCGACTCCTCCTTGGACACGTAGCCCGAGGCGCCGGCGGCGAGGCAGCGGAGTGCGAAGTCCCGCTCGCGCTGCATGGAGAAGACCAGGACGTTGGGCGCGGGCGAGGTGGCCTTGACGTCCTCCACCAGGGGCAGGCCGCCCCCGGGCATCCCGAGATCCATGATCACGATGTCCGGGTGGTGCCGGCCCACCGCCTCGAGCAGCTCGTCGCCGGTGCCCACGGTGGTGTCCACCTCGACGTTGAGCTTGCCGAGCAGGCGGGCCACCGCGTCGCGGACGATCGCGTGGTCGTCCGCCACCACCGCGTGGTGGGTGGTCCCGACGGCGATCGCGCCATTGCGCGACTGGGGCGTGCGACTCCGATCGATGCCGACGGCCGCGTCGGACGATCGGGGAAGGCTGCTCGTCATGGTTCCCATCTGGTCATCCCCTGGTGGTGTGTGTTCAAGGTCCCCTTTCGGCCGCGTTGATCCAATAGGCGCCTCGGCAGTCGCGTGTCAGCGGGGCGGCAGCGGGCCTGTGGTCACCTGTGCTCGCGGGGCGCGGAAGGGCCGCTTCCGGGGCGTCGTCCGGGCACCGGGCCGTGTGTGAGGCCGCGGATGACAGGCGGACGGTGCGCCGGTGGTGCGCCGGCCAGCCGTACCCGGCTGCCTGAGTCGCGGGATTCCCTCGCAGCGCCGCAATGCGCCACGCACGCGCCTACGGCGTTCTCCGCAGGTGCGCGGCTGCACCGGCAGGTGAACCCTGACGGGGAATCCCACCCGGCGCGCGGGTTCGCGTGTCCGGCCAGCCCCCGAGTCCTAAGCCGGGGGTTTCCGAGCCTGACGGTGCAGGGCTTCCCCCAGATCTACGGTCGGAGTAGCCGCACCGGGACCCGCGGTCCGTGCAAGGCATGGAGCGCCGGCCCCTGGGTGACACCAGGGAAGCTCAGCGATGGAGGGTTGGTCAGCAACTCCGGGGGAAGCCGGGGTCACCCAGACGGGGCGTCCCACATCCCTGCGCCGCGACGTTCGCGGCCATTCCATCAGACCTCTTGGAGGAGAACCCAGTGAAGAAGCTTCTTGCCCTGGTCGCGGTTGGCGCGATCGCGTTCGGCATCGTGGGCGCCGCAGCGGCGACGCTGACCACCACCAACGACGGAAACGGATCCGGCCCGCTGCCGCAGACCGGCTCCGTGCCCGTCATCTCAAAGTGCGCCGCCTCCGCCACGATCAGCTACAACTACGACGAATCCATGACCAAGGTCACGAGCATCCACGTGGCCGTGGTGCAGAACACCCCGGGCACGGCTGTAGTGGTCGACCCTGCGGCGGACGCGGTCATCGGCAGCTGCGCAGGTCAGAACGTTGCGCTCACGGCAACCGGCGTGACCGGGA
Source organism: Chloroflexota bacterium (assembly GCA_037140135.1). Classification (GTDB taxonomy): domain Bacteria; phylum Chloroflexota; class Limnocylindria; order Limnocylindrales; family CSP1-4; genus CAIXZV01. Next base: position 371 of record JBAXFC010000240.1, on the reverse strand, counting down.
CCATCCAGGCAGCCCAGAAGTTCGAAGAGTCCGGGATCGTGACCGCCTTCGACTTCAAGCTCAACACCGACCAGGGCGAGGCGATCGCCTTGTTCGCACCGACCGCATTCGCAGTCACGATCTACAAGTAGCACCGGACCGCTCGGTCACACCGCTGTGATCCGTCGCCGGCGGGCGGCCGCCACCTCGTCCGGGCTCATGGCCCTGGCGATCGTGGTCGCCGCCCTCGGCCTCACCACCGCGGCGGCGGCGACGCTGACCGTGACGGCGGATCCGCTGCCCTACGTGGCCTCGCTGTCAGCGCCGCCCGCGCCCACCCCGACCCCCACTCCGGCCCCGACGCCGACGCCGACCCCTGGGCCGACACCGAC
>JBAXFC010000239.1:0-5971 GCA_037140135.1 Chloroflexota bacterium | reverse complement strand
CGATGCTCCTGCGCTCGCGCGGGCGGACCTCGGCGTGGCGATCGGCACCGGCGCCGACGTGGCGATCGAGGCGTCCGACATCACGCTCGTCGGCGGGGATCCGCGCCTGGTGGCGTCCGCCATCGGCCTGTCCAAGGCGACGATCCGGGTCATCCGCCAGAACCTGTTCTGGGCGTTCGCCTATAACGTGCTGCTCATCCCGATCGCGATGGGGGCGCTCTACCCGGCCTTCGGCATCACGCTCAACCCGGCACTTGCGGCGGCGGCGATGGCGCTGTCGTCCGTGTCCGTGGTGACCAACTCGCTCCGTCTGCGGGGCGTCGATGTGCGGCCCGGACACGTGCAGCCGCTGCGCCCCGGGGTCTTGGGGCTGATCCGAGACGGGGCGTACCTGGTGGTGATTGCAGTCCTGGGGCTGGCGCTCGCGGGCACCGTCCTCGCCGCGGACCGGGCGATCTCCTCCTCGCTCCCGCAGGTCCAGGTGGTGGCGACGTCCGGCGCCGTTGCGCCGATGACGGTGTCGATGACCGCCGGCCAGTGGATGGTGCTCTCGTTCCGCAACGACGACACCGTGGTCCGGGAGTGGATGGTCGATGGCGTCCCGAACCTCGACGTGGTCGCGCGGCCCGGCCAGACCGCCCAGCTGCGGTTCGTGCTCGACAAGGCCGGGACCTACCCGGTGATGAGCAACGGGGCGATGGCCTCGCTGGTGGTCGCTCCGTAGCGGCCTGACGCCACCTTGCGTCAGCCCATGCCCTCGTTCACGATGCGCCACTGACCGCCGGAACCGCGCGAGAGCTCGTAGGTCCACAGGTTCGGGCCGTCCGGCAGCGAGCCGTCACCGCCCGAGACCACGATGGTTGCCAGGTATCTCATGGTCTCGTCAACCGGCGGCAGCTCCTCGGTCACGGTGGCGCCCGTCACGATGCCGCAGAGGTGGTCCGAGCCGAGCGCCCTGGCCGTCTCGCAGTCCGTGGCGGCCGGCGCGCGCAGGTAGACGTCGATGACCTGGCGCGGCGTGGCGTCGTCCGGGGGCATCGGGATCCGGGTCGTGCAGCCGGCGACGGCGAGGGCGATCGTGATCGCGGCGAGCGAGGCACCCCGGCGCGCGCGGGACATCAGGGCTCGTCGAGCGCGTCGGTGGCGGCCGCGAGCAGCTCCGCGAGGCGCCGGGCCTGGCCGTCGCCCAGGGCTTCCGTGATCCGGGCGTCGATCGCCGTCACGCGGGCATCGGCTGCGGCGAGCGTCCGGCGGCCAGCGCTCGTCAGGCGGATCTCGCCGGCGCGCCCGGGTCCGGCACCGGACGGGCGCTCCAGGAGGCCGCGCTCCTCGAGCACCCGCAGGAGCTCGTGCGCGGACTGGGGCGTGATGGACGAGCGGCGGGCGAGCTCGGCGTTCGAGAGCAGGCCATCCTCCCCGACCGCGGCCAGGATCGCGTGCTGGCTGAGCGTGAGACCACGGCTCCGCAGGCCGCGATCGATGGCGGCGCGATACGCCTGTTGCGCGAGCCGGATCCTCCGGCCGATCGACACCTCGGGCATGCCTGGGAGCGTATCAGGAGCCTGATGAACGCTCGATGCGCGGCGGCAGGCACGACGACGACGGCGCCGGGTCGTAGACTCCGAACCGTGACCGACCAGCCGCCCCATCCCGCGCCGCGCTCCCGCATCGACGTCCCGGCCGATCCGCGTGACCTCGCCGGCGACTTCGCCCACCGCTACGCCGTCCAGATCCGCTTCGGCGACACCGATGCGATGGGCCATGCGAACAACTCGCGCTTCCTCACGTACTGCGAGTCGGCGCGGATCGACTACTGGGAGGCGGCGACGGGCGAGCCCTTCGCGCTGGTCACCCACGGCGCCGAGGAGTCCCTGATCCTCGCCGACATCCGGGTGACGTTCCGCTCGCCCGCGTACTTCGGGGAGCCGCTGACCGTGGAGTCGCGGATTGGCCGGATCGGCCGGACGTCGTTCACGCTGGATCACCGGATCACGGCCGCGCCGTCCGAGCGCGGGGCGGCCCGCCTCGTCGCCACCGCGGAGGACGTGCTGGTCCTGTACGACTACACCGCCGGGCGCCCGCGCGTGATCCCGGACGACCTCGTCGCGCGTCTCGAGGCGTACGAGGGGCGCCTGCTCCGAGACTGACGGGCCGGGTCTCGCGCCCGGCGTCGTGGGATGCACGACGTGCACGTCGGCGCCACCACCCGATGCCGCGTCCGTCAGGGTTCTATGATCCCCCGGTGGCCACGCAGGAGGGCATCGATCCCGACGCATCGACGGAGGCACAGCCGCTGACGACTCGTGCCCCCGTGCCCACGTCGCGGACTGCCTTCGGCACATCGGCTGAACTGCCGCTGCCGCCGGTGTCGCTCCGCTTCATGGGCGAGGATGATGCCCAGTACCTCGCGATCGGGCGCGGGCTCGCAGACCTGCTCGGTGAATTCGGGCTGACCGACGACTCGAGGATGCTCGATGTCGGTTGCGGCTACGGTCGGCTCGCGATCGGGATCCTCGGCTCACGCCGGTTCCGGGGCACCTACCTGGGCTTTGACATCCTGCGGGGCCATATCCGCTGGTGCCGCGAATCGATCACCCGGGCCTTCCCGAACGTCCGGTTCGAGGTCCTCAACCTCCACAACGAGCGGTACAACCCTGCAGGCCGGCTCGACCCCACCACGGCCCGGTTCCCGGCACGCTCTGGATCGATGGACCTGTGCGCGGCGACGAGCGTGTTCACGCACCTCGACCTGCCCACGACCGAGCACTATCTCGATGAGATCCGGCGCGTGCTCCGGCCGGGCGGGGTGGCCGTGACGACGTGGTTCATCTACGACGACGCCCGGCTCCCGGCCGCGACCTCGGACCAGTCGAAGTTCCCGATGCGGACCCAGGTGGGTGCCGTCAACCGGATCGCCTTCCCGGAGGAGCCGCTCAAGGCGATCGGCTATGACGAGGCGTACGTGCGCACGTCGGTCGTGGCGGCAGGCCTCGCGGTCGTGACGATCGAGCATGGCCGGTGGGATGGCAGTGCCAGCGGACGCACGACCCAGGACCTTGTCGTGCTGCGACGCGAAGGCGGGCCGTCGTTCCGGGACCGCGTCGGTGACACCGTCGCGGCGATCCGGGGCCTGCTCCGCCGCGTTCGCCGCAGGCTCGGCCGGGTTTGGCGTCCGTTCCGAGCCGCCGTGCGGGGTCGTGGGTGATCGTGTTCGAGGGTCGATCCTGCCCCGGCGGCGTGGGCAGGACATCGGGCGGGCGCTGGATCGACGCCAGCTGTCCCGTGTGCGGGCAGGCATTCCGCATGCAAGGGCGGGGACGGCCCGGCGCGCTGCCCCGGCACGCCATCGAACCATCGCCCCGACCGTCGCAGGTGGCCCATCGCAACGACGGGTATCCCCCAACCATCGCGGCCGCGGCCGCATGCGCTCGATGCTCCGACTGCCGGCATGGGCCAGACGACGCCGACTGCATGGATGGATGCTTCGCGCCGGCAGCCGGTTCCTGGCTGCCGCTCGAGGGCGCGTGGTCGTGCGACGCCTGCGGCTGTCCTGTCATCGGGTCGGACACGAAGGCGCAGGCGCTCGCAGGCGCGGTCCCCTGACGGCCCCGACGGGCCGCTGCTTCGCTGTGCCTTCCAGGCCGGTGACGCGGTTGCGCGCGGACAGACGGGGATCCGCGCGGTCGGCTTCGTGTCGTGCCCGCGCCATCCGGGCGCGGGGCGGCCCCGCCTGGTCGCGCGCCCCGAGGCGTACGAGGGGCGCCCGCTCTGCGGTTGATCCCGCCGCCGTGCCCTGGGCGCAGATGCGACCTGGCGTCGTGGTACCCGAAGGTGAACCAGGCAAGCCGGTTAGCACGACCCCGGGTCGTATCCGGGAGCTTCGGAGGTGGGTCGGGTGACGAACGTCGCCGCCGGCTCGGGCGGGTGCGGTGCAGCCTGGGGGGCTAGGCCTCGAACCGCCGGAAGATCGTGACCGCGTTCTGCCCGCCGAAGCCGAACCCGTTGATGGCCACGGTGTCCACCTTCGCCTTGCGCGCCACGAGCGGCACGTAGTCCAGGTCGCAGTCCGGGTCGGGGGTGTGCAGGTTGGCGGTGGGCGAGATCACGCCGTCGCGGATGCCGCCGAGGGCGGCCAGGGCGGATGCGATGCCCGCGGCCCCCACGAGGTGCCCGACCATCGACTTGGGTGACGAGATCGCGCGGGTCGAGGCCGCGGACCCGTAGGCCGCCTTGATCGCCCGCGTCTCCGTGGAGTCGTTGAGCGAGGTGGACGTGCCGTGGGCGACGATCCAGTCGATCTCATCGGGCGCCACGCCCGAGTTGCGCATGGCGTTGGTCATCGCACGCGCCTGGCCACGGCCCGTGGGATCGGGCGCGGAGATGTGGAACGCGTCCGCGGTCAGCGCGCCGCCGAGGACCTCGGCGATGATGGTTGCTCCGCGCGCGAGCGCGTGCTCGGCCGACTCGATGACCACGACGCCCGCGCCCTCGCCGAGAACGAAGCCGTCGCGCGTCTTGTCGAACGGACGCGACGCCGTCTCCGGGGAGTCGTTGCGCTTGGACAGGGCCGTCATGTTGGACAACGCCGCCACGCCCATCGGCACGATCGGCGCCTCGGCACCGCCGGTCACGACCACATCGCACTCGCCGGTCGCGATCAGCCGCAGCGCGTCATGGAACGCGATGACCGACGTCGCGCAGGCGGCGACCTGGGTCATCACCGGGCCCGTGAGCCCGTACTCCATCGAGAGCAGACAGCTGGCCATCGAGCCCGACAGGGCCGGCACCGCGAACGCCGACACGAACCGCGGGCCCTTGGTGTCGTGGACGTGGGTCCCCTCGATGATCGACTCGATGCCGCCGCCACCCGTGTTCAGGACGACGCCCACCCGATCCCGCTGCTCGGGCGTCATGGCCGCGAAGTCGATCCCGGAGTTGACGACCGCCTCCTTGCCCGCGCCCATCGCGAGGTGGATGAAGCGGCTCATCCGCTTGGCCATCTTGCGGTCCATCACGCTGTCCGGCACGAACCCGAGCACCTCGGCCGCGATCTGGACCTCGAACGCGGAGGCGTCGAAGGACGTGATCCTCCGGGTGCCGGTCACCGCGTTCTGGAGGTTGCTCCAATAGGTCTCGAAGTCGTTGCCGATGGGCATGACGGCACCGAGGCCGGTGATGACGGCGCGGCGGGAGGGATCTGACGAGGGCACGGATGGACCTTCCTGGCGCTAGTCGGGCGCGGTGTGGGTGTTCGCCGGATTGTACCGAGCGGTCAGTGGCCGTCCCAGCGCTTGAAGATGATCGCGCCGTTGTGCCCGCCGAGGCCGATGTTGTTCGACAGGGCGTAGCGCACCGGCTTCTGGATGGTCTCGTTGGTCACCCAGATGTCGCATTCCGGGTCGAACTCGGAGTAGTTGATCGTGCCGGGCACGGTCTGCTCGGCCACCGTCATGACGGTGGCGAAGGCCTCGAAGGCGCCGGCGGCGCCCATCATGTGGCCGGTCATCGACTTGGTGGCGCTGATCAGCAGCGACTGCCTGGCCGCCGCGGCCCGATCGCCGAAGACCGTCCAGATCGCCTCGGACTCGCGGTGGTCGCCCACCGGCGTGGAGGTGCCGTGCGGGTTGAGGACGTCCACCTCGTCCGCGGGGACGCCGCGGCGCGCGAGGGCGATCTTCATGGCCCGCGCCGAACCCGCGCCGTGCTCGATCGGCTGGATCATGTCCCAGCCGTCTGCCGCGGAGCCGTAGCCGACGACCTCCGCATAGATGTGCGCGCCACGCGCGAGCGCCAGCTCGAGGTCCTCGAGGATCAGCGCACCAGCGCCCTCGCCCAGGACGAAGCCGTCGCGGGTCCGGTCGAAGGGGCGGCTGGTGTCGGCGATCGGGCGGCCCTCGCGGGGGGCGCCCAGGCCGCGCATGTTGCCGCAGCCCGCGTGGGCCACCTCGAGCAGCGGCATCTCGGCCGAGCG
>JBAXFC010000238.1:0-5972 GCA_037140135.1 Chloroflexota bacterium | reverse complement strand
CCAGGTTCACCGCCCGCGAGGTGAACGCCACGAACTGCCCGTCACCGCTGATCGCGGGCTCGGTGGATTCGTCGGACGCCGGGTCGCCGCCGGCGGCGAGCGAGACCGCCTCGTTGACGCCCGCGGCCATGTCACGCAGGTAGACCTGGCGTCCCTTGCCCGTGTTCGCGTGGACGACCGTGTCCAGGCCGTCGGAGACGAAGACGACGAGGTTGCCGTCCGCGGAGATCGACGGCGAGTCGGCGGAGCCCGAGATCGGGCCGCCCTCCGGGCCCACGGACACGATCTGCGTGGTCCGCTTCAGGAGGTCGTAGCGGAAGACATCGTCCGACTCGTCGTTCTCGCCGGTCGCGTCGCCCATCGAGGTGTAGGCGACGTAGCGGCCGTCGCCCGAGACGGACGGCTCGCTCGACCCGCCCATGACGGTGCCCTTGAGGTTGCGCGAGACGACGACGGTCTTGCCGGTCTTGCGGGTCCAGGCCATCACGTAGGTGCTCACCGTCCCGGTCGTCGCGAAGCCCGACGTCTGGACCGTGAAGGCGACCACGCTCCCGTCGGCGGCGATGGCCGCCTCGGACGCCTGGCCACCCGTCGGCACCATGCCGGAGACGAGCGGCAGCCGGATCGTGGTGCCCAGCTTGCGGTCCCGCAGGAAGACCTCCACGGCGCCGTTGGTGTCACCACCGACGAGATCCGTGGCCGCGGACGCGAAGGCGACGAAGCGGCCGTTGTCGCTGATCGCCGGCTGGAGCGAGGGGCCGTCTCCCGGATCACCGGCACGGGTCTTCGAGACCAGCGTCGTGGTGCCCGGCGGCTGGGGCAGCGGTGCGGCGGCGGGGTTGCCGGTTCGCGGGATCCCGACACCAGCCGCGCCGGAGTCGGCGTGACGAGCCCCGGCGACGGGCGCCGGGACGACGAGCGCAGCAACCAGGCCGGCGAGGAGGACCCGCCTTGCGGCGGTCCTCAGGGCCGGAGGTACGCGGAGTAGAAGACCGCTGGATCGCACGGTTTGCTCGCGACGGTGCAGGCGAGCGAGAGCTGGAGGCTCGAGCCCGGCCCGACCACGATCGGCGTGACGAAGTGGAGGTCGTAGTCGCGGAAGTTGTCGAGGCGCAGCTGGAGGAGCTGCGTCCCGTCGCGCAGGATCACCAGCGCGCCCTCCTGCCCGTTGGGGTTGCTGAACACGAAGTCCGTGATGAACACGGTCCCCTTCGGCGTGAAGGCAGGCGACGTGGCGTCCAGCCGGCCGTCGATCGGGGTGCCGAGGCCGGGGATCACCACGCCACCCGGCGTGGGCGTGGGCGTCGGCACGGCCGGGGTGGGCGTGACGCCCGGGGCGAGCGTCGGGCCGGGCGTGGGCGGGGGCGTCGGAGTGCCACCGCCGCCGTCAGGGGGCATCGTGGGCACGCCGGCGTTGTCGAGCGCCTTGTTGACGTCGCTCTTGAGGCTCGCGAGGGGCGAGGCGACCGCGTCCGAGGCCGCCGACTGGATCGAGGGCTTGAGCAGGAACAGCCAGAAGATGATGGCCAGGATCAGCAGGGCGATCAGGGCCAGCAGCGCCTTGAGGAACCAGGGCGGCAGCACGGACTCCTGGAGGAGCGTGCCGTCGAGCTGGATCGGGACGCCACCCTCGGGCTTGACGTAGAGCTGGAAGGGCCGGGTCTTGGGCTGGCCGCGCCAGAAGCGCTTGGCCGGCATGACCCTGATCCTGGCGAAGCTCGCCATGCCCGGCTCGACGACCAGCGCCGGCGGCTTGACGTCGAAACGCAGCGCGCGGTCCGCATCGGTCGCCTCGATCTCGGCGGAGAGGCGCGCGTTGCCGCGGTTGTCGAGGGCGAGGTCGTGGCTGCCGGCCGAGGAGCCGCGAGAGGTGCGCGGGGCCAGCTCCGCGTACGGCTCCGAGAAGGCGCCGACGGTGACGGTCCCCTCCTCGACCGCGGAGCCCGCCGGGTCCTCGCGCGACCTGGCGCGCAGGCCGAACGGGATGGCGCCGGACGGAGTGGACGCGACGCGCGGCGGGGCGAAGACGGCCTTGGCCACGCCTTCCGCACCCGGGAAGAGCGAGATGACCGGCGGCTCGACGGTCGCCCAGGCGGCCGAATCACCGAGCACGTCGAGCGCGAACTCGTCGACGACGCTCCCGGTGTTGCGGACCTTGATCTCGACGGACGTGCTCTGGCCCGGCTCCACCGCGAGGGCAAGCGTGACCAGCTGGACTGAGGCTCCCACGGACGGAAGTGTAACGGCGTGACGCGAGGCCGGATAGGGGGTTGGTTTGGCCGGATTGGCTCGGCATCACCGGCGGTGACACGCAGCGACGACGAGGAGCCCCGGTGGCCGACGGACCCGGGCACCGACAGGTGCGCCCCCGGTCCGCGCCGGGCGCCCGTTCGGGCAATCGAGCCGTGCCCGTTAAGTCCACGTTGACTGGACGGTGATCCCAGGCTTCTAGCGTTTGTGGTGCGCCCGCGGGCACCCCGACATGCGGCGCCCCACCGACATCGCGCCACCCGGAGGACAGCCGCATGGTCGCCGAGCCGATCCCCTTCAAGGCCCGTATCCCGGTCTATGTCTGCTCGGCCGATCCCCTGTCCCGGGCCGGCATCGCCAGCCAGCTGCGCAAGGCGCAGGGCTTCGGGGTCGTGACCGAGACGGAGCTGACCGACGACGTGGTCGCCCTTGTGGTCGCCGATGATCTCGACAACGCGGTGCTCGCGGACCTGCGCGGCCTGCGCGGACGCGGCATCCGTCGCGTGGTCCTGCTGGTGGCCAAGGTGGACGACCGGGGCCTGCTCGCCGCCGCCGAAGCGGGTGTCACGGGCGTGCTCCGGCGGAGCGAGGCGACCGCGGGCAACCTGGTCGCGGCCCTGCGGTCAGCCGCCGCCGGCGAGGGGACCCTGCCGCCTGACCTCCTGGGCAGGCTGCTGCGCCAGGTGGGGCAGCTCCAGCGGCAGGTGCTGTCGCCGCGCGGGCTGACCTTCTCCGGCCTCACCGAGCGCGAGGCGGAGGTGCTCCGGCTCCTCGCCGAGGGCTACGACACCGCCGAGGTCGGGCGCAAGCTCTTCTACTCGGAGCGGACGGTCAAGAACATCATTCACGACGTGACGTCGCGCCTGGAGTTGCGCAACCGGGCGCACGCGGTGGCGTACGCGATCCGCGAGGGGCTCATCTAGCGTCGAGGGTTCCCGGCGACGGGGGTTCGCCGGGCCCGGCGAGCAGAGGACCTTCCGGTCAGCCCTGCTCCTCTTCCTCCTCCTCGGGCGCCGCCTCGCGCTGGACCGACGAGAGCACCGAGTCCGCGGTCTCGTCGGCTTCCTGCTCATAGCGGTCCGACGGGTCCGAGAGCCGGATGCCGCCGGGCGCGTCGGTCCCGGCAACCGGTCCCTGCGCCTGCTGCACGACGTGGCTCAACTCGTGGGCGATGGTGCGCTGGCCCGTCGGCGTGGCCGGGTTGTAGTGCCCGCTCCGGAAGACCACGTCGTTGCCGACGGTGTAGGCGTTGGCACCCACCGACTCGGCCGACTTCGACGCCTTCTCGTCCGTGTGGACCCGGACGTCCCCGAAGGACTGGCCGAACGCCGATTCCATGGGTGCCCGCACGCCGGCATCGAGCGGCGCGCCGCCGCCCGACCCGACGACCTCGTGGACGGGCGACTGCTCCTCGTCGCCGGCAAGCATCTGCACGACCGAGGCGTTGCCGGCCAGGCGCTGGAGCGCCAGCACGGCGGCGCCGTCGAGAGCTGCCGTCCGGGAGACGACCGGTGGTCGTGCGTCGGGCACATGGGCGGCACCGGACACCGCCGGCTCCGGGCGCACCAGTCGATGGGCCGCCTGTTCGCGCTCTGCGTCATGCATCGCCGATATCCTCCTTGGCCGGTCAAGCATCCGCCACTGGGGCTGCCGCCGCAATGGCCGACACACGTCGCGATCGGAAATCTGCCCCAATGGGCAGCGTCCGCCCCGGGTCGCGCGCGTAGGATCGCGCCATGCGGACCCACGCAGCGCCGACCGGCACCAGTGCCGCGGCCAAGCCCGCCCAGGCCCCCGGCCGGGCGTCGTCCGCGGGCGCGTCGCCCCTCGCCGTTGAGAGCGGCCACCTCACCCCGGACGCCGTCGCCGCACTGCAGGCAGCGGCCGGCAATCGCGCCACCGTCCAGGCCCTCCATGCAGGGGCCGCCGTGCAGCGGTCGCTCGGGGCCGGGCAGGCCGCCGCGATCGCCGCCCGCCTCCATGACGCGATGGCCGGCATCGGCACGGACGAGGAGGCCGTCTACGGCGCCCTCGCATCCCGCACGCCGGACGATCTCGACGCCATCCGCGAGGCCTACTACTTCAAGTACGACGTCACCCTGCTCGAGGAGATCCGCGACGAGTTCAGCGGTGACGAGCTGGCCCGGGTGATGACCCTGCTCGAGGGGACGCCGCAGCCCGGCACCGACGCCGCGCCCGATGCGCAGCGGGCGGCGCTCGATGCCCGCGCCCGGGCGATCGCCCAGCAGCTGGTCGAGGCGATGGCCGGTCTGGGCACCGAGGAGGACCAGATCTTCAACGCGCTCGAGGGCCGGACGCCCGAGGAGATCACCGCGATCAAGGAGGCGTACCACGCCCTCACCGGCCGCTGGGTGGACCGTGATTTCACCGACGAGCTGAGCGGCGAGGACCTCCGTCGGGCGTTGAGCCTCGTTGGCATCAACGACTCGGGCACCTTCGACACCAGCTTCACCGAGCGCATGATGGAAGGGTTCACCGCCGCCGGCACCGGCCACTGGGAGTGGGCGCTGGAGCCCGGGCAGCTGCGCGTGGAGGTCCCCATCAAGTTCACGCCCGTCGATGGGGCGGCCACGCCGGTGGGCACCTGGAACCAGCAGATCGACGACACCTGGAACCAGTTCGCAGCCACGGAGCCAGGCGGACGCAAGGTGCCGATCAACATCTCCATGCGCAACGACCCGTCCGGCTTCCACGAGGTGGCGGTCCATCCAGGTGGCGGCCGCGCCAACACCGCCAACTGGTACGTCAACCAGCGGACCGACGTCGCACCCCACGAGTTCGGCCACCTGATCGGCCTGCCGGACGAGTACATGCGATCCCCGGAGGACCTGCAGGCCGTTGCCGGGGTCTCCGTCACGGGGCCCGCCAACACGTCGGGCGAGGCGCCGGAGCAGGTCGCGCGCGAGCTGCACGATGCCATCTACCTCGAGACCCAGTCGGCCCGGGTGCCGGCCTGCACCGCGTTGCTGAACCGGGTGGGGCTGATCGTCAGCGGCGCGGCGCAGCAGGGCGCGTTCGCCCAATCGGTCAAGCAGGCCTACGACGCGGAATACTCGGGCTGGTTCAGCAAGGACCTCGTCGCCGCCATGCACGACCGGCTTCCCGAGTCGGATCGCTGGACGGTGCAGACCGTCTTCGCCGTCGGCACCCGGAGCGCGATGGGTGGCACCGGCGGCCTCGGGGCGGCACAGGAGCACGATCATGCGGTGGAGCCCCGCCATCTCCGGTTCTTCCTGTCCATCGTGCGCAACGCCTGGCCCGACAAGGCCTGGACGACGGGGCCGAAATGACGCTCCTGCGCTATCGCCGGCTCTCGAGCGCGCCGCCGCCGGACCGCGAGCTGCTGACCGTCGAGGAGGACGGCACCTGGAGCGGGTGGCGTTCCCACGGGTCGGTGGTGGGCCGGTTCGCCGGGCGCCTCTCCGACGATGCCCACCTGCGCGGGCTCCTCGGGGCGGTCGTGGGGGCGCCTCCCCCACGAGTTGGCGAGCTCCGCCCGGACGGCGCCTGGGAGCGCGTGCTGACCGACGACGCGGAGATGGTCGTCCCTGCCGAAGCGCCCGTTGACGGCGCCTGGGGTGCGCTCCTCGACTGGTGCCGCCTGCGGCTGGAGGGCATGACCGCGGAGCCGGTCGCGGCCATCGTGGCCACCGTTGAGGCTTCCGGGCTGGTGCGCCTGGAGCATCGGGGAGCCGGAGTGC
>JBAXFC010000237.1:0-5986 GCA_037140135.1 Chloroflexota bacterium | reverse complement strand
CTCCTCGCTCTACCTGATGGACCGCAACGGCCTCACGCTCACGCTTGCCGCGACGAACGGGCTCGACCGCCACCACATCGGCAAGACGGTCATCCCGGTGGGCGAGGGGATCACCGGCCGGGTGGCCGCCGACCGCACCCCGATCGCTGTGCGCGACATCCGCGAGGACGACCGCTTCCTGTGGGTCCGAGGTCTCGACCAGCGCCGGTTCGTCGCGTCGATGCTCTCCGTGCCGCTGACCTGGCACGACCAGGTGGTGGGTGTGCTGAACATCCAGACCGAGGACATCCGGGACTTCTCCGGATCCGAGGTCGCCCAGCTGTCCGCGATCGCCTCCCTGCTCGCGGGCATCGTGGAGAAGGGTCGCCTCCAGCAGGAGGCCGAGGCGCAGGTCGCCCAGCTCCAGGCGCTCGACCAGGCCCGCAACGAGCTGATCGCCCTGGTCACCCATGAGCTCCGGACGCCGCTCGCAGTCGTGCGCGCCTACACGGACCTTCTCGCCGAGGAGCCCCATCTCGACGGGCGCCAGTCCCGCGACGCCCTCCGCCGCCAGACGCGCGCCAACTGGCGTCACGGCACCGTCGAGCAGATCGCGCGCCTGGACCGCCTGGTGGACTCGATCCTCGAGTCCGTGCGCGTCGTCCCCGGGCTCCCTGCGGAGCTTGCCTCCATCGACCTCCACGAGTTCGTCGGGGACCTCCTCGAGCATGTGGCGCCCCTGCTGCACCGGCACCGGCCGGAGCTCGCGCGGTCGCGGCGCCTCCACGTCCTGGCGGACCCGGCCCGCCTCCGGCAGGTGATGGAGCACCTGCTCGAGAACGCCGTGAAGTACGCACCGCCCGACACGCGGGTGGAGTTGGACTGGACCCTGGTGGAGGGCGTGGCGAGGATCGCCGTGTCCGACGAGGGGCCCGGCATCCCGCCGGAGTGGCGGGAACGCATCTTCGAGCCCTATTCGAGGCGCGAGACGCTGACGGCGCGCGGGTCCGGCATCGGGCTCTACGCGGCGCGGCGGCTCGCCGAATCCATGCGCGGCAGGCTCTGGTGCGAGCCCGCGGCCGGCGGTGGGGCACGCTTCGTGCTCGCCCTGCCGGCGTCCATCGCCGCCTGACCCGACAGCGAGGCAACAACCGATGATCGGTACCAGACCCCTTCGCATCCTGGTCGTGGACGACGATCCCGCCATGGTCGGCGCCATCACCGCCCTGGTCGGCACCGAGGGCCACCAGGTCATCACCGCCTACGACGGCCTCACGGCTGTCAAGCGCTACCGCGAGGAGCGCCCCGACCTCGTGCTCCTGGACCTTGCGATGCCCGGTCCCGACGGGTTCACCGTCATCGGGCAGCTCCGCTCCTCGGGCAATGTGCCGGTTCTCGTCGTCTCCGGCGAGAGCGCCGAGGCGGCCAAGGTCAAGGCGCTCGGCATCGGCGCGGACGACTACCTCGTCAAGCCCTTCGGCAAGCAGGAGCTGCTCGCGCGCATCTCCGCGGTCATGCGCCGCGTGGACCTCGCGAGCTCCGGCCGCTCCTCGAGCGGCGACGGCGCCTCCGGCCTGCTGACCGCCGGCTCGCTGACCCTGGAGCCGGCCCGCCACGAGGCCCGCGTGGGCGCGATCTCGCTGGGGCTCACGCCCACGGAGTTCCGCCTCCTCGAAGCCCTGGTCCGGGCCGGGGGCGATCTCGTCGCCCACCATCGCCTCGCGCGCGCCGGCTGGCCGGCGGAGCCGGATCCCGATCTGCTCTGGCTCAAGCCGCACCTCGCCCGGCTCCGCTCCAAGCTCGAGGCCGTTGGCGGGCCGCGGATCGTTGCGGTCCGCTCGGTCGGGTACCGGATCGAGGCCGACGAGCCCGCCTGATCACGGGCCGGGCCGCTCCGGGCCGGGTCCCGCCCCCAACCGATACAGCGAAGCCGGGCCCTGCAGCCCGGCTTCCTCGTTGCGGGGGTCCTCCCGGGCCGGTGTCAGAGGCTGATGCCGCGCGCGTCGTGCACCTGGTCGGCGCAGGCCACCTGGCAACCGCGTGCGTCGCGGCCGGAGACGGGCGCGAAGTGGGTCCAGCCGGCGAGGTCCTCGGCATGGTGGAGCCGGCAGCCGCAGGCGCTGCACACGACGGTCCGGCCGGGGTCCGCGGTGGCCGCGACGGCCGGAGCGGTCTCGGCGGCATGGACGGGGTAGGTCATCGGACGGTCCTCGACGGTTCCTGGAGCGGGCCGGGCGCGGTCGCCGGCATGATCGGTCGCCCCAAGCCTGCGCCCCGGGCGAGGTCCTGACGATGGGGCGCTGGGCGTCGGATCGGTTGTGGAATCGAAACGGCCCCGGGGGCGTGACCCGGGGCCGTGTCGGTGTGGTGCGTCCCGGCCGCCCGTGGCGGGGGACGGAGGGGGTCAGCCGGCGGCCTGGCCGCTGGCGTCATGGGCGGCATCCGCACACTCGACGCGGCAGCCGCGGGCATCGCGACCGGCCATCGGCGCGAAGTGGAACCACGCGGAGCTCTCGGACGAGTGCTGGAGGCGGCAGCCGCAGGAGCTGCACGTCACCGGCCCGTTGCGGGTCTCGGGCTCGGAGGTGTCGAATGCCGGGTAGGTCATGGTGCTGGTCCTCGGGTGTTGGCCGGGGCGACGGCCTCGATTGGGACGATGAGGCGGATGTTCGAGGTGATGCGACGGACCGGGACCTGGTCCGCGCACGAGGCGTGCGATCCGGCGTGTGCCGGAGACGGATAGTGCGCGCATCGGGGGTCGTGAACGATGACCGGACGGGCAACGGACCGGTTGCGGTTGGGTTGCATCTGGCGGGCACCGCCCCGGGACGCCAGGCGCCCGTGGTCCGCGGCGGGCATCACTGGCGGTAGGGCGGCCCCGCGTTGAGCGAGAGGAGCAGCGGCACCCGGCCCGGCTCCACGACGGCGGGCCGGCAGTTGCGCATCCGCATGCGGTCGGCGGCGGCCGCGCCAGCCGGGAGATCCAGCACGCAGATGCCGATGAGGTTCCGCAGGAACCGCCCATGGGCGACGAGGAACGTGGTCCCCTCGACCGGCAGGTCCGCCCAGGCCGCCCGGGCCCTGGACTCGACCTGCTCCCCGGTCTCGACGCCCGGGTAGGGTGCGCCCGCCCGCCACGCGACGGCGCCGGGATCGGCGGCCAGCTCCTCGGCCGTGCGGCCCTCGAGCGGCCCGAAGTCCACCTCCACGAGGCGGTCGTCGAGCACCGGTGCCGGCGAGCCCGGCAGGCGGCCGAGGATCAGCTCCGCGGATCGTGTAGCCCGGACCCTGGGCGAGCAGCGGACGTGGTCGAAGCCGATCCCTTCGGCGGCCAGCTCCTCGCCCGGCGTCCGAGCCTGGTCCTCGCCCCGGGCATTGAGCGGCATGTCGGTGAAGGAGAGAAGGCGCTCCTCGACATTCCAGTCCGTCTCCCCGTGGCGGACGAGGTAGATCCTGGCGCGTGCCGGCGGCTTGCCGGTCACGCCTCCAGCACGCCGCTGCGGCGCACCACCCAGCCCACGGTGGTCCCCTGGACCAGGAGGGTGATCAGCACGATGCCGTAGACGGCGCCGGCGACCGTGTCGCGCCCGGGCATGTCCGCAGGGAGCGCGAGCGCGAGTGCCACGGCGATGGCCCCTCGGAGGCCGGACCAGAACATCACGTGCAGGTAGCCGCCAGGGACCTTCCGCCCCGCCGGCAGCAGGCGGCCAACCCCGCCGATGACGCCGTAGACCACGATCGCCCGGGCAAGGGTCATCGAGACATAGCCCACCACCACGACCGGCAGCGCCGCGGCCAGGTTCTCCGGGCCGATGATCAGGCCCATCAGCAGGAATGTGAGGGCGGTCAGCAGGAAGGCGACGAACTCCCAGACGACGTCCAGGGTCTCGCGTGCCCGCTCCGAGAGCGGCGTCGGCAGCCGGCCGTTGCCCAGGACCAGGCCCACCACGACGGCGGCGATGATGCCCGATTGATGCAGGCGGTCGGCAAGCAGGTAGGTGCCGTAGGCGGCCACCACGGAGATCGCGATCTCCAGCAGGTGGTCCTCGGTCGCACGCAGCAGGCGGTAGGCGATCACGCCCGCCACCAGGCCGATGACGGCGGAGAGCACGACCGTCAGCACAAAGGAGACGGCGCCGTCCACCAGCGTCACCGGCTCGCTCAGCACGCGCACGGCGATGGCGAACAGCACGACGCCCGTCCCATCGTTGAGCAGGCTCTCGGACTCGACCGCGGTCGCAAGCGGCTTGGGAGCGCCCACCCGCTTGAACAGCGCGACCACCGCGACCGGGTCCGTGGCCGAGACGATGGCACCCAGCACGAACGCGGACGGCAGATCCAGGCCGGTCGCGAGATGGACGGCCACCGCCACGATGCCCGCCGTGACCAGGACCCCGGGCGCGGCCAGCACGGCGACCACCGGGAAGGTCCGGCGCAGCTCGTCGATGTCGATCTTGTAGGCGGCCTCGAACACCAGGCCGGGCAGCAGCACCGCGAGGATCAGCTCGGGCGAGACGTCGATCCGGCTGTCGGGCACCAGGAACGCGATGCCGAGCCCTGCCAGCACGAGGGCGACGGAGTAGGGCAGGGGTGTACGGCGGGTGAGGAAGGCCACCACCGTGGCGACGGCCACCAGCACCACGAACAGCTCAACGGGGAGTAGGCCGGCGGCGTCGCTCTCATGCATCGGCGCGAGGGTACCGCGCGAGCGGCTGTCGTGATGCCGCAGCGGCGCGCGTCAAACGCCGACGAACCGTCGGTCGGGGAGGATGGACCGACGGTTCGCAGGCACTTGCACTGGCCGGCCGGGAGGGAGGGAGTCCGGCTGGCCGATACCTCCGCGAGGGCCGAGCTCGCGTCGGTGGTGCGGCACCCCCTGAATGTGGTGGATTGCGGACGGACCGGCCAGTCCCCGGAGGGGGAGGCTGCGACATGGCCCGAACGGGGGTGTCCCCACGATGGCCGGGCCTGCCGCCGGCCCCGTCGTCAGGCGTGCCGGCGAACCTGCCGCCGGGTCCTCCGGTGGCGAACCCGCCCGGACCGCCGCGCTACTTCGTGAACGAGATGCTGTGGACCAGCGGCCCCAGGGCGCCCGTGGAGGCAAGCAGCAACGCGCCGCCGATGAACACGAGCAGCAGGAACAGGAACAGGTACTCGGCCACGAGCTGGCCGAGGAGCGTGCGCTCGGAGCGGGCCCTCTTCTCGAGGCCCGCCTCCCGCACGGCGCGTTCGGGTCGGGTCATTGCAGTTCCCCAGGCTTCGGGTCGGTCGCCGCCTGGTGTGCCGGCGTCCCGGAAGCATGGGCTCCGGGCCCGCGGCGTGCCATCGGGGCATGCCCCCGGTGCCGGGGCGGGCACCGGCCCGCGGTGGGGTGCCTGTTCGGGGGTGGCGAGGCATGACGTCGGGTGGCAGGCCCGGCGGCGGCTCCGGACTGCCGACAACTCGGGGCTCGCGTCGGGCGGCGGAGTCGCACGCCATCTGCTGGGTTGTCAGTCCGGCCAGCGGAGCTCCACGGTCGTACCCGTCCCGGTCGTCCCGCGCCCGATCTGCAGGCCGGCCCCGCACGCCCGCGCCTCGGCCCGCATGTCGGCGACCCCGCGCCGCCCGGTTCGCATGGCTGCCGCCTCGTCCACCGCCGGGCCCGCGCCGTCATCGGCGATCCGCAGCCGGACCGCGCCCGTTGAGACCGACACGGTCACGATCGCGGTCGAACCGGGAGCGTGGCGGACCACGTTGTCCAGCGCCAGCTGCGCCACCCGGAACGCGGCGCGCTCCACGTCCCGCGGCGCCCTCCCGTCCCCCTCCGCGCCGCCCATCTCGATCTCCACCCGGATGTCGCTCCGGTCCTCCGTCCGCTCGGCGAGCCACTCGATGGCGGCCAGCAGTCCCATCTCCTCGAGCACGATGCTGTGCCGCACCACGAGCAGCGACTCCACCTCGTCCACGGCCGACCGCAGGTCCGCCGCCAGCCGCTCCACGGTTCCCCCGGCCTCGGCCTCCGCCAGGG
>JBAXFC010000236.1:0-5993 GCA_037140135.1 Chloroflexota bacterium | reverse complement strand
ACCCCGGCCAATCCGGCGGCCACCGGCGCGCGAACCGGTGGTTGACGCTCACGCGCCCACGTCCCGACCGCACCACCTCGCAGGAGGACCGCCCCACATGTCGTCCCCCGCCGTCCTCGCCGACGGCCTCGTCAAGTCCTACGGATCCGTGCGCGCCCTCGCCGGCGTGGACCTCGAGGTCGCCCAGGGCTCCCTCCTGGGCGTCCTCGGCCCCAACGGCGCCGGCAAGACCACCGCCGTGCGCATCCTGTCCACGCTGCTGCGGCCCGACGGCGGCCGCGCGATGGTCGCCGGCCACGACGTGGTCGCCGAGCCCGATGCCGTGCGTGCGACGATCGGCCTGACCGGCCAGTACGCGGCCGTGGACGAGAACCTCACCGGCCGCGAGAACCTCGAGCTGGTCGGGCGCCTGCTGCACATGGGCCGAGCCGCCTCGCGCGCCCGGGCCGACGAGCTCCTCGCGGACTTCAACCTGACCGACGCCGGGCGACGACCGGCCCGCACCTACTCCGGCGGCATGCGCCGGCGGCTCGACCTTGCCGCCTCGCTGGTCGCGCGGCCAGCAGTCCTGTTCCTCGACGAGCCCACGACCGGCCTCGACCCGGCCTCGCGCATCGCCCTCTGGGAAGTCGTGGAGCAGCTCCGCAACGACGGCACGACGATCCTGCTGACCACCCAGTACCTCGACGAGGCCGACCGCCTCGCGGACCGGATCGCCGTCATCGACGGCGGCCGCGTCATCGCCGAGGGCACCTCCACCGAGCTCAAGGACCGCCTCGGCGAGGACGTCGTGGACATCCGCGTCGCCGACCCGTCGAGGACCGCCGAGATCACCGGCCTGCTCGCGGACCTCGCCGCGGCCGCTCCCCGCGCCGAGGAGTCCTCCGGCCGGATCTCGCTCCCCGTCCACCACGGCGCCGGCCTCCTGGCCGAGGTCGTGCGCCGGATCGACGGCGCCGGGGCCGAGGTCGCCGAGCTCTCGCTCCACCGCCCCAGCCTCGACGACGTCTTCCTCGCTCTCACGGGTCGCACCGCCGAGGCCGTGCCCGCTGCGACCACCGTCCCCACCCGGCGCCGGTTCGGCCGTCGCCAGGCCACCCCGGAGGCCGCCGCATGAGCGCGTCCGTCATCGCCCGACCCCGGGCCGCCGTCCCCCTCCGGCGCACGCCGGCCTGGATCATCACGGACTCCGTGACCATCGCCTGGCGCAACATGCTCGCGGTGGTCCGGAACCCGCAGCTGCTCGTGATCGACACGATCACCCCGGTGATGTTCGTGCTGCTGTTCGCATTCGTGTTCGGCGGCGCGATCAACACCCCGGGCGTGGACTACGTGACCTTCCTGATGCCCGGGATCTTCGTGCAGACCGTCGTCTTCGGCGGCACCAACACGGCCGTCGGCATGGCCGAGGACCTCCAGAAGGGGGTCATCGACCGCTTCCGATCCCTGCCCATGGCGCCGTCCGCGGTGCTGATCGGCCGGACGTTCGCGGACCTGCTGCGCAACGTGTACGTGGTCCTGGTGATGACCGTCGTGGGCCTCCTGATCGGCTTCCGCCCGACCGGCACGCCTGCGGGCTTCGTGCTCGCGCTCGCCCTGGTCAGCCTCTTCGGCTACGCGATCAGCTGGCTGTCGGCCAACATCGGCCTGCGGGCCAAGACGGCGGCCGCAGCCCAGGGAGCGATCTTCATCCCGATCTTCCCACTCACATTCGCCTCCTCGGCCTTCGTGCCGGTGGAGACGATGCCCGGCTGGCTGCGCCCGATCGCCGAGGCGAACCCGGTGACCGTCGTGGTCAACGCGTCCCGCGGCCTCTTCCTCGGGACGGCCGACGCCGGCACGGTGCTCGCGGCGTTCGCGTGGATCGTCGGCATCGTGGCTGTCTTCGCCCCGCTCGCCGTGCGGACGTACCGCAGGCGGAGCTAGCGCCAGCGGCCCGGTCGCGCTCCCCACATCCGTGGGATAGGCGACCGGAAGACCCGTCGGATACCATCTCCGATGGGCTCGCCTCCAGCAGCTTGTCGCGGAACCCGCTCGAGGCCAGGGTGAAGGACTCCGACACCGGCGCGTGCCGCCGACACTCGCGACGCCAGGGACACCGGCCCGGATGAGCGGCTCGCCCGTTCCCACGACGGATCCCCTGTTCCCATCCGCCTGGGTTCCGCTCGCGGAACGCCTGTGCGAGGCCTACTACGCCGAGTTCCCGGAGACCGATGCGCGGTACGGGCAGCGGGGCCGCGACTTCTGCGTCCACGACAACGCCTACCTCCTCTCGTGGCTCACCGACGAGCTCGACCTGCCCGCGTCGCGAGCCTTCGGGCGCAACGTCGCCTGGCTCGCGGGCATCCTCGAGGCCCGTGGCTTCCCGATGGACGCCTTTCATCGCAATCTCGAGCTGATGGGTGCGGCGGTGGCCGAGCTCCGCCCCCAGGACAAGGGACGGATCGACAGCCTCCTGGCATCGGTGACGGGGCGATGACGACATCGGTGGCCTGGTTCGCGGACGTCCTGCTCTCGGACAGGCCGACGGCCGCGCGGGTCGCCGTCCAGACCCTGCTGGCCGGCGGCCGGGATCCGCGATCGATCTACATCGATGTGCTGGCCCCTGCGCTCGAGGAGGTCGGGGTCCGGTGGGCGCGTGGCCAGATCACGATCGCGCAGGAGCACCTGGCGACGACCGTCGTCTCCTCCATCATGGACGCCCTGGCCCCGCAGCTGGCCCGCGGCCAGACCCTGCCGCACAGCATCGCCCTGGCGGGAACATCAGGCGAGCTGCATGTGGTCGGGCTCGACATGGTCGAGGACTTCCTCGCCGGGGACGGCTGGGAGACCTACAACTTCGGTGCCGCAACGCCCGCCCAAGGTTTCGTCGAGTTCGTGGCCGCAATCGGCGCCGATGCGGTCGGCCTGTCCACGACGCTCACCACGCACCTGCGAGCCGCCGAGGAGACGATCGCCGCCCTGCGCCTGCTCGAGCGGCCTCCGTTCATCATCGTCGGCGGCCAGGCCTACGGAGACAGCGACGCCGTCGCCCGGGCCATAGGGGCGGACGCCTATGCCCGCGATGCCCGTGCCGCCTCGGCGGGGCTGGGACACCACCTGTCGTCGATTGGCGCGAGACGCGACGCGGAACTGCCCTGACCGTAGCCGGGCGGACCCGCAGGGTCCCCGTGGCCGTTCTCGTTGTCGTAACCCGACCCCCCACGGACGCGCCATATCGCGGATCCCCCTGCCGGTGCCACGCTGCCCCGGTGGAGCAGCCCTGGTGACCACCGACATGCTCGCGCGCGATCCGGAGCGCCCCCGGCCCCCGGATGGAACGGACACGTCCCCGCAGACCGGCGGTGTCGCAGACGTGACCGCTGACGAGGTCGCCGTGATGGCCGGGATCGTCGGCCACCTGCCCCTCGCCCTCTTCGTCCTCGCCAGGCTCGAGAGCGGCCAGATGGTCTTCGTCTCGGCCACCGGCGGGTTTGCCGAGGTCTTCGGTGTCGCGCCGTCCGTCGCCGTCGAGGATCCCGACACGGTGCTGCGCCTCGTCCACCCGGACGATGTCGCGGACTTCCAGCTCGCGATGGAAACCTCGCTCGAGCTAGGCCGGGAGTTCGTGGCGAGGATCCGGATCAGTCGTCCCGGCAACGGAGCCGCCTGGATCGAGGTCCGGGCGGACCCCGTCGCGGACGTGGACGGCAGGCCCACCTGGTGCGGCTACGCCCGCCCGCTGACGGCGGACGAGTCGGCCGCCATCACCCTGGACGCCGAGCGGCGCCGGCTCGTCGGGATCCTGTGGAGCATCGATGCCGGCACCTGGGAGTGGAACGTCCTCACGGGCGCGGCCCGCATCGACGAGCGCTGGGCCGGCATCCTCGGCTACACGCTCGACGACCTCCGGCCGTTCTCGATCGACACCATCAACGCCCTGATGCACCTCTCCGACCGGGTGGCGATGGACGAGGTGGTCGCCCGCTACTTCGCCGGCGGCACGGCCAACTTCCGGACCACCGTCCGGATGCGCCACCGGGACGGGCACTGGGTCTGGGTGGAGCTGCGGGGCAGGCTGGCGACCCGCACGGCCGATGGCACCCCCGAATGGGTGGCCGGCATCGCGCTCGATGACAGCGACTCCAAGGCCACCGAGGAGCAGATGCGCCGGGCATCGCATTACGCACGGAGCCTGATCGAGGCATCGGTGGACCCCCTGGTCACCATCAGCGTCGATGGCCGGATCATGGACGTGAACCGCGCGACCGAGGCGGCCACGGGCCAGCCCCGCGAGTCGCTCATCGGCAGTGACTTCTCGGAGTACTTCGCCGACCCGGACAAGGCCCGCGCCGTCTACCGCCAGGTCTTCTCGGTGGGCCGGGTCGTGGACTTCCCGCTCACCATCCAGCACGCCCAGGGCGGCCGGATGGAGGTGCTGTACAACGCCAGCACCTACCTTGACGACGAGGGGCGCGTGGCAGGCGTCTTCGCCGCCGCCCGGGACGTGACGGAGGTCCGCCGCACGCAGGCCGCGCTCGAGGCGACGAGCCGCGAGACCCGGCTGCTGGGCCAGATGAGCGACCTCCTCCAGAGCTGCCAGACGATCGAGGAGTCCCTGCCCGTCATCGAGGCCGCCATGCGCGAGCTCTTCCCGGGCTCCGACGGGCGCGCGTTCCTGTTCAACACGGCCACCAGCGTCCTCGAGGAGACGATGGCGTGGGGTGGCGCCACCTTCGGCTCCGGGACGATCAACCCGGGCGACTGCTGGGCGCTGCGCCGCACGTCGGTCCACGAGGTGGGGTTCGGAGCCGCACTCGCCCCCCGCTGCCACTTCATGCCCGGCGAGATCAGGCCGTACCTGTGCATGCCGCTCATGGCCCAGGGCAACGCGATGGGCATCGTCCACCTCATCGCGGAGGACCAGCCCGCGGCGACGCCGGCCCTGCGCAACCTCGCCCGCGCGACCGCCGACTCGATCAGCCTGGCGCTCGCGAACATCCGCCTGCGGGAGAACCTCCAGGCGCTCTCGACCCGGGACCCGCTCACAGGCCTCTACAACCGCCGCTTCCTCGAGGAGGCCCTGGCCCGTGAGATCAGCCGGTCCGCGCGGGCGAAGACGACCGGGATCGTGGCGATGATCGACATCGACCACTTCAAGCGCTTCAACGACGACTTCGGGCACGACGCCGGCGATGCGGTCCTCGTGGCGGCCGCCCGCGAGATGCTCGGATTCCGCCAGGGCAGCGACCTTGCCTGCCGCTACGGTGGCGAGGAGTTCCTGATCGTCCTGACCTCGATCTCGGTCGAGCAGGCAGTCGCGCGGCTGCAGGAGCTGCGGGGCCGGATCAGCCGGCTGACCACCCTCTACGAGGGACTCGTCCTGCCGCCGATCACCGTTTCCATCGGCATCGCCCCGTTCCCGATCCCCGGGCACAGCGGCGCCGACGTGATCACCGACGCCGACAAGGCGCTGTACCGGGCCAAGCTCGGCGGGCGCAACCGGCTCGAGATCGCCACCGGCCTTCCGACCGATCTGCCGGCCATCTTCCAGCCGGGCGACGGCACCGGGCCCGCCGTCCCGCGCGCAACGGCCGACTGACTCCGTAGCGCCCCCACCCGCACGGCCGGAGGCGATGGACCCGGCAGGCCGTTCCCGGGACCTTCCCCATGCCCACGGGGCACCGGATGGCCCGCGACGGGCACCGTGCCGGCGGCGCATGGTGGCGTCGAACCCCTCTGCCGCAGGAGCGGATCCGCATGACCACGTACGATCGTCCCGTGATCCACGACGAGTCCACCGCAACCGCCACGTCCGAGGCGATCGCCCGGGTCGAGGCCCACACCGCCCACAACTACAACCCCCTGCCCGTCGTGCTCACGCGCGGCGAGGGCGCCTGGGTGGAGGACGTGGAGGGGCGCCGCTACCTCGACATGCTCGCGGGCTACAGCGCCCTCAACTTCGGCCACCGGCATCCGGGCCTGGTCGCCGCCGCCGAGGCGCAGCTCGGACG
>JBAXFC010000235.1:0-6002 GCA_037140135.1 Chloroflexota bacterium | reverse complement strand
CCGTGGAGCCGCTCGGTGGTGACGCCTACCGGGTCACGGTCGCCGATGCCGATGCCAAGGCCTGGCGCCTGTCGGTCGCCGGGGCCGGCGCCCGTGCCGGCGACCGCTGGGACATCGCGGTCGAGACCTCGGACGTTGCACCGTCGATCGTTGCGACCGAGGTCGTTGAGGGCTCCGTCGTGGACACGATGGACCTCTCGGGCTTCGCGGACGGTACGGCGGCCGCCGGCGGCTGCCACTCGATCCTGCCCGTCTGCCTCGACTCCAGCGGGTTCCGGCTCCCGGACGACGGGGACGGCACCTTCGCCGTCATCCTCCACCTTTCCGATCCGGCGACGGCCCTCACCGTCACCGCCTCGACCGCCGGCTGGCCCGCCGACCCCTTCGTCCTCGGCCCGTGGATCACGACCGACCCGTTCACCTGGGGCGCCTGACGGGCCCGGCGATCCGGCGCGGTGCCCGGGGGATCCGCGACGGCTAGGAGGGCACCGAAGCAGCCGGCGCCTTCGCGGCCACCCTCGCCGCGGGCCATGCCCGAAGCGCGACGAACGCGCCGATGGGCGCCGCGATCGCTGCCGCGATCAGCACGGCCGACACCGAACCGGTGACGCCCACCAGCGGCACGCCCATCCCGGCGACCAGCAGCGTGCCCGCCGCCTGGGTGGCGAAGTGGAGCGCCGCCGCCGCGGCCTGCTCGGTGGGGGCCGCAGCCGACGAGATCGCTCCCAGCGAGGGCAGCACCACCCACGCGTAGCCCGCGCCGAACATCAGCCGCGCGACGATCAACAGCATGGGCGTCGGGGCGATGGCGGACAGCACGCCCGAGATGCCGAGCAGGAACCCTCCCACGAGGAAGATCCGCCGGCTGCCGAGCCGCGGCAGGAGCCACGGCAGCACGAGGAACGCCGGCACCTCCACGACCGTGCCCGCGGCTGTCGCGAGGCCGATGTCCCAGCCCGAGCCGCCGATCTCCGCGATGCGCGGGCCGGTGAAGATGGACGGGGCGTTGGAGCCCGCGGCCACGAGCGCGAGCCCTGCGAGGAAGACCCGGTACCGCCCGACGCCGGCCCGGACGCCCGCCACCAGCCCCGGGCCGTCACGGGACGAGAGCCCGGTCCCGGACCGCAGCTCGCCTCGCAGGCGCGCGGCCACGACCCCCACGACGGCAAGGCAGGCGAACGCGCCGAACAGGCCGGGCCCGTGCCACTCGAGAACCGTGACGCTGATCAGCGCACCCGAGGTCAGCGAGGCCAGGATGTACCCCGTCGAGGCGCCGATCCGCACCCGCGCGTACCGCGTCCGGCTGCCGCCGAGACGGGCCAGGGTCAGCGAGTCCACCAGCGGCACGAACGCCGACGCCGCGATCGCCCAGAGCAGGTAGGCCGGCACGAGGAGCAGCAGGGTTCCGGATGCATGCCCGAGGGCCGCCGGAATCGCGAGCAGGTAGGCCATCACCAGCATGCGCCGACGGCCGTGACGGTCGCCGAGGCGCCCCCAGGTCGGGGCGAAGACCAGCGTCCCGACTGCGGCCGCGGCCGCGAGCGGCCCCACCAGGGCCGGCGGGAGCCCCGCCCGGATCAGCAGGACGGTCGCGAACGGCCCGAACGCGCCATAGGTCGCGCCGCGCAGCAGCATGAGGGCGAGCAGGGGGAGTTCCACGACCCCAGCGTACGGGAGACCGGGCAGGTCGCCCACCCGGGTTCCGATCGCATGGTCGCGCGATGCCCTTCCGACGGCTCGACCTTCCGGCACCGTGGTCATCCGCCGCCCGGACATGACAACGCCCGCCGCTTGCGCGACGGGCGTCACCGGGAGGGAGAGCGGGATGTCAGCCGTTGACGCGCTCGAACTCCGTCATGAAGGCGACGAGGGCGTCGACGCCGGCCTCCGGGAACGCGTTGTAGATCGAGGCACGCATGCCGCCTACGTCGCGGTGGCCCTTGAGGCCGTCGAACCCGGCCGCGGTGGCCTCCTTGATGAACTGCTTCTCCAGGTCCTCGGTCCCGAGGCGGAAGGTCACGTTCATCAGCGAGCGCGAGTCCTGCTGCGCGGTCGGGCGCCAGAAGCCGGTCCGGTCGAGCTCGGCGTACAGCTTGCCGCCCTTGCGCCCGTTGAGCGCCGCGATCCCGTCGAGGCCGCCCTGGGCGAGCGCCCACTTGGCGACGAGGCCGAGGACATACACGCCGAACGCGGGCGGCGTGTTGTAGAGCGAGCCGTTCTCCGCGTGGACGCTGTAGTTGAGCATCGTGTGGAGGCTCTTCTGGCTGCGCGCCAGGAGGTCCTCGCGGATGATCACGAGCGTCACGCCCGACGGGCCCAGGTTCTTCTGGGCGCCGGCGTAGATGAGGCCGTGCTTCGCGACGTCGATCGGCCCGCTGAAGATGTCGGAGCTGGCGTCGGACACGAGCGGCACGCCGTCGGGGACCTGCGGCAGGCGGTGCCACTCGGTGCCCTCGATCGTGTTGTTCGAGGTCATGTGGACGTACGCCGCGCCCGGCGTGAACTGGAGCTCGGCATCGGACGGGATGCGGTTGTAGCCCGTGTCGGCGGTGGAGCCCGTCTCGTGCGTGGCGCCGACGCGCTTGGCCTCCTTGAGCGCCTTGGTCGCCCAGGAGCCGGTCATGATGTAGTCCGCGGTCTGCCCCTCGGCCAGGAGGTTGAGCGGGACCATCGAGAACTGCAGCGTCGCGCCGCCCTGGAGGAAGAGCACCTTGTAGTTGTCCGGGATCCCGGCCAGGGCGCGGATGTCGGCCTCGGCCGCGCCGATGATGGCCTCGAACGGCTTGGAGCGGTGGCTGATCTCCATCACGGACATGCCGACGCCGGGCAGCGAGATCAGGTCGCGCTGGACCTCCTCGAGCACGGGCAGGGGCAGCACGGCGGGGCCGGCGGAGAAGTTGTAGATGCGGTCGGTCACGTGGCGTCTCCTGGGGGTGTCGGAGAAAGGCTACAGGGCGACGAGCTGGGTTGAGAGCACGTGCTCGTTGCCCTCGGTGATCGCGGTGACGAGATCCTCGGTCGGCGCGTGGTCAAGGTTGATCCTCGCGATCGCCGCCTCGGCGCCCTCGAAGACGATGTTCTCGGTCTCCTGGACGTTGATGCCCGCGTCGTGGAGCTGCTCGAAGACGTGGGCCAGGACGCCCGGGCGGTCGCGATGGCGCACGACGAGCATGTGCGTGGCCGGCGACTGGCGGGCGAGGTTGACGACGTTGGGAACGCGCCCCGTCTCCTTGAACGCGCGGACGATGCGCACGGTCTCGGCGGCGATCGCCTCCTGCGCCTGCTCGGTGGACGCGCCGATGTGGTGCGTGCCGTAGAGGAGGCCCGTGCCGTGGTCGCGGGCAAGGGCGAAGTCGAAGTCGCCCGACGCCACGGTGGGCTCGTCCGGGTACACGTCGAGGCCGACGCGCAGGCCGCGCTCGCGGACGGCCACGCTGAGCGCCTCGTGGTCCACGACCTCGGCGCGGGCGGTGTTCACCAGGATCGCGCCGGGCTTGAGGCGGTCGAGCAGGTCGGCGTTGACGAGGCCGCGGGTGTCGGCGGCGAGGGCGAGGTGGATGCTCACGATGTCGGCGGCGTCGAAGACGGCCTCGGCCGACGTGGCGATCGCCACGGTCGAGGTCCGGCTGCTGGTGTCGATGCCGTACTGGCGCAGGTCCGTCGTGGGGTTCGCCTCGAACCGCCGCGACCAGATCACGAGGTTCATGCCGAAGGCCTGTGCGCGCCGCGCGACCTCCTGCGCGATGTTCCCGAATCCCAGCAGCCCGAGGGTCCGGCCGGCGAGGCCCGCCGCCTTGGAGAACTCCTTCTTGTTCCACTGGCCGCCGGCGAGGGCCGCGGTCCCGTCCGGGATCCGGCGGTCAAGCGAGAGGATGAGCCCCAGCGCCAGCTCCGCCACCGCGACCGAGTTCCTGCCCGGGCAGTTGGAGATGTAGATGCCGTGCGCGGAGGCCGCGGCCACGTCGATCGTGTTGTAGCCGGCGCCGGCGCGGACGATCAACGCGAGGCTCGGGCTGGCCATCATGTCGGCGGTGACCTTGGTCGAGCGGACGATGAGGGCCTCCGCGCCGCTGGTGCGCAGGGCCTCGGCCAGGGCCTCGTCCTTGAGCCCCGGGTCGAAGATGACGTCGCACCCCGCGTCCGCGAGGCCGTCGCGGCCGGACTGCTCGAACTGGTCGGCGATGAGGACCTTCATGGTGGTGCTCCGTTCGGCGTCGGGGTGGGGATCAGATGAGGTGGACGAGGAGGCCGTCGCGGAGCTTCGGCTCGAACCAGGTGGACTTGGGCGGCATGATCCCGCCCGCATCGGCGATGCCCATGAGGTCCTCGATCTGCGTCGGGTGCATTGCGAAGGCGACGGCGGCGGTGCCGCCGTCCACGGCCTCCTTGAGCGCCTGCGGGCCGCGGATGCCGCCCACGAAATCGATGCGCTTGTCCGTCCGCGGGTCGCCGATGCCGAGGAGCGGGGCGAGCACCTGGTCGTAGAGGAGGCTGACGTCGAGGCGGTCGGCCGCTGACGCGTCGGCCGCGGCGGGCCCGAGGCAGAGGCAGAGCCAGGCGCCGTCGAGGTACATCGAGACCTTGCCCACGCCCGCCGGGGTGTCGGAGCCGTCGCAGACGTCCACGCCCGCGGCGCGGATCCCGTCGAGGAGCTGGGCGGCGGTGAGGCCGTTGAGGTCCTTCACCACGCGGTGGTACGGGAGGATCTGCATCTGGTCGTGCGGGAAGGCGACCGCGAGGAACCAGTCGGACTCGATCTCGCCGTCGCCGGCCGGGCCTTCGGCCTGGGTGCCGGTGCCGTCGTCCGCGATCGCGTGGCGGGCGCGCATGGCGCTCGCGGCACGGTGATGGCCGTCGGCGATGTAGAGCGCCGGGATGTCGTGGAACGCGTCGGCGATCTGCCCGGTCTCCGCGTCGGTGGCAGTCCAGACGGTGTGGGTCACGCCGTCGGGGGCGGTGAAGTCGAACAGGGGGGCGCGCGCGGTGGCGGTCGCGACGAGCGCATCGACCGCTGCGCTGGCCGGGTAGGTCAGGAAGACCGGGCCGGTCTGGGCGCGCAGCTCCACGATGTGGCGCGTGCGGTCGTCCTCCTTGTCCCTGCGCGTCTTCTCGTGCTTGAGGATGACGTTCCGCTCGTACTCGTCCACCGAGCACGTGGCCGCGATGCCCGTCTGGACGTGGGCGCCCATCCGGAGCCTGTAGACGTAGAGCGCGGCGGCTTCCTCGATCACCAGCGGCGCGGCGGCCCGCAGGCGGGCGAAGTTGGCGACGGCCGTCGCGTAGACCTCGTCCGCGTAGTGGTCCACGTCCGCCGGCAGCTCGATCTCCGCGCGCGACACGCGCAGGCAGCTCAAGGGGTTGCCGTCGGCGAGGGCCGCAGCCTCGGCCGCGTTCACCACGTCATAGGGGACCGCCGAGACGTCGGCCGCCTGGGCGGGCTCGGGGCGGAGGGCGCGGAAGGGTCGAATGCTGCTCATGGGCGCGGATCCTGTACGGAAGGGCGTGGAGCGGCACTATGCGCGATCGGGAACCATCACGTCTAGCAATGGATTCTGCGCGTATTCGGTAGTAGCGCTTACGTGTACGGCCCGGTCCCCCGCACGCCGGCCTTGGGTGGGCTACCAGCGGCCGTTGCCCGGCCGCATGTCGGCCGGGTCGAGGCGGATCGGGAACCGCTCGCGGATCAGCGCGTCGACCGCTGGGTCGAGGTAGGTCGGGTAGTGGGTGCTCAGGATGTCGTGGACACGGTCGTGCGCCTGGTCGTAGATCGTCCGGCTCCCGCGATCCTGCCATTCACCGGGCGAGCTCCGGTCCGCCAGGGCCGGGTAGTGGAACTCGCTCCGCATGAGGCGCAGCGTCTGCTCGGCACCGAGGTAGTGGCCCGGACCCGAGACCGCCGCGGCGATGACGTCATACGACAAGGTTTCGTCGGTCACCTCGATCCCGCGCAGCAGCCGCCCGGCATTGCCGAGGAGGTCGTCGTCGATCACGAGGCCCTCGAA
>JBAXFC010000234.1:0-6007 GCA_037140135.1 Chloroflexota bacterium | reverse complement strand
GGTGGCAGACGGCGTTCGTGTTCATCGTGCTCTCGGCCGGCCTGCAGGCCCTGCCGATCGAGCCGTTCGAGGCCGCCGAGGTGGACGGCGCCAGCGCCCTGGCGCGCTTCCGCTACCTGACGCTGCCGCTGCTCAAGCCCACCATCCTCGTCGTGCTCATGTTCCGGACCGTGGACTGCCTCAAGGTGTTCGCGATCATCTTCGGGACCACGGGCGGCGGGCCGATGACCACCACCGAGTCGGTCCAGGTGCTCGCCTACCGGATGGCGTTCAAGCAGCTCAACATGAGCGTCTCGATGACCATGATGGTCATCTTCTCCGTCTTCGCCCTGCTGGTGCTGCTGGTCTTCCAGCGCCTGCTGCCGTCCGAGGAGCGTGCGACATGAACCGCCGCCGGCTGGGGCCGTCCACGATCGTCGCCTACATCCTGGCGCTCGTGGCCACCTTCCTGTCCCTGTTCCCCCTCTACTGGCTGTTCGTGATCAGCACCAAGGTGCCGCGCGAGGCGTTCAAGTCGCCGCCGGACCTGATCTACGTGCCGGACTTCAGCAAGTACCTGCAGATCTGGACCACCGCCGGGTTCGGGGACGCGTTCCTCTCGTCCACGCTCGTGATCCTGTTCGGGGTCCTGACCACGCTGCTCGTGGCCACGCCCGCGGCCTACGCGCTGGTCCGCTTCCGCGTGCGCGGCCAGCGCTGGTTCCGGCTCTGGCTGCTGCTGGCCTACACGACACCGGAGTTCCTGTTCGTGATCCCGATGTACGTGCTCTACCAGCAGCTGGGGCTCTACGACACGGTCTTCGGTCTCGTCATCATCTACCAGGTGTTCGCCATCCCGTTCGCGGTCTGGCTGATCCAGGCGTTCCTGGGCGAGGTCCCGCGCGAGCTCGGCGACTCCGCCCGGGTCGATGGCGCGGGCGAGCTCCAGACGCTGCTCAAGGTGTACCTGCCGCTCGCCGCGCCCGGCCTGGCCGCCACGGCCATCCTCGTGGGCGTGAACATGTGGAACGAGGTCACGATCGCCCTGTCGCTGACCTTCGACCAGGCGAGGACCGTGCAGGTCGCCGTCGCCGGGTTCCGTGGCTACGCAGCCATCCGCTGGCAGGAGATGGCGGCCGCGGCCGTCACGGCCATCGTTCCGATGGTGATCTTCGCCGGCATCGCCCAGCGCTACATCGTCAAGGGCCTCACCTTCGGAGCCGTCAAGTGAGCGAGACCATCGACCTGTCCGGGCGGCGCGCCCTTGTCACCGGCGCCGGCCGCGGGATCGGCAAGGCGGTGGCGCTGCGGCTGGCCGCGGCCGGCGCCGACGTGGCCGTCAACGACCTCAACCCGGAGACCGTGGCCCGCACCGCGGCCGAGATCGAGGGCCTGGGCAGGCGTTCCGTCGCTCTGCCCGGCAACCTGCGCGACACGGCGACCGTGCATGGCATCTGCGACGGGGCGGTGGCCGCGCTGGGGGGCGTGGACATCCTCGTCAACAACGCCGGCATCTCGCTCTACCGGCCGATCGTGGACTGCTCCGAGGACGACTGGGACGCCCACGTGGACGGGATGGCCAAGGCCACCTTCCTCACGATGCGCCGCCTGGCCCCCGGGATGATGGAGCGCGGCTGGGGCCGGATCGTGAACCTCGGCTCGTACGTCGCCCAGCTCAACACCGTGACCAAGTTCTTCGGGCCGTACTGCGCGGCCAAGTTCGCGATCGTCGGCCTGACCCAGGTGGCCGCCCAGGAGTTCGCGCCGCATGTGACGGTGAACGCGATCGGCCCGGGCGACGTGGCGACCGAGATGATGGAAGCCGAGTGGGTCCAGGAGGGCGAGCGCCGCGGCA
Organism: Chloroflexota bacterium; assembly: GCA_037140135.1. Classification (GTDB taxonomy): domain Bacteria; phylum Chloroflexota; class Limnocylindria; order Limnocylindrales; family CSP1-4; genus CAIXZV01. Next base: position 4,173 of record JBAXFC010000234.1, on the reverse strand, counting down.
TTCCCGCAGCGGACGTCAAGGAGGAGTACCGCCTGCGGCTGATCCTCGAGCAGTTCGAGGCGCCGGACGACATCGCGGGCGGCGTCCTGTTCCTGTGCTCGCCCCTGGCGAACCACGTGACGGCCAGCCACCTGATCATGAGCGGCGGCCTGCCCTTCAAGCAGTGAGCGCCTCCGAGCCAGGTCCCGAGAGCACCTCCGACGCCGTGCCCGACGCCATCGCCGACGCCAGGCCCGACGCCGCCCTGCTCATGCGCGCCATGCACCCCGACGTCCGGTTCGGGCGGGACATCCTCGCCCGTGACCTGGACCTGCCGGGACGCGGCGTCCTGCTGACCCAGCCCGGCCCTGCCGAGTCCCTGCCGGCGGCCGCCCGCGATCGGTTCGACCGGGTGGTGATGGTGGAGTCTTTGGCCGCGGAGCGGCTGGAAGCGCTGGCCGCGGACCTCGCCGGGTTCGACTGGGTGGCTGGCGTCGGCGGCGGGATGACCATGGACGCCGCCAAGTTCTCGGCCTGGCGCCTGGGCCTGCCGCTGGTCCTGGCCCCGTCGATCATCAGCGTCGATGCGTCGGTCACCAACACGATCGCCGTCCGCCGGGGGGAGCGGATCGTCTACGAGGGCTTCGTGGTCGCCGAGCGGATCGTGGCCGACCTGGCCCTGATCGCGGGAGCACCGGCGCGGCTCAACCGGGCGGGTGTGGGTGACCTGCTCTCGATCCACACGGGCCTCTGGGACTGGGGGGTCGGGGCGCGGGCCGGCAGGGTCGGGTACGACGAGGGGATCGCCGCGCGCTCCCGGGCCGTCCTGGAGCACCTGCTCCTGGCTGCGGACGCCGTGGCCGCCGTGAGCGACGAGGCCCTCGAGCTCATCCTGCGCGGCTACGTGGAGGTCAACGAGCTCTGCCTGCTGGCCGGCCACAGTGGCCCCGAGGAAGGATCGGAGCACTATCTCGCGTACCACGTGGAGGCGCTCACCGGACGCTCGTTCGTGCACGGCGAGATCATCGGCCTGGGCACCGTGCTGATGGCCCGCCTCCAGGGCAACGATCCCGGCCGGGTGATCGCGTTCCTCGACCGATGCGGCGTCGCCTGGCGGCCGGCCGACCTGGGCCTGGACCGGGCGGTCCTCGAGGAGGCGCTCGCCGGCCTGCCCGCGTTCGTGCGCCGGGCGGGTCTCGCGTGGTCGGTGGCCGACGAGGCGGACCTTGGCCCGGCGGCCGTCTCCGGCCTCCTCGACGGGCTGGACCCCGCCGGCTAGCCCCGGCCGGCTAGATCTCGGGGGCGACGACCACCCCGGCCAGCGAGGCCAGGACCACGTCCGCGCCGGCCGCGGCAAGATCCGTCCCCCGCTCCGGCACGCCGACCACGAACATCCCGGCCTCGCGGGCCGCCACGATGCCCATCGGGGAGTCCTCGAACGCGATCGCGTCCGCGGGCGCGACACCCAGCAGGCGGCAGGCCTCGAGGTAGACGTCCGGAGCCGGCTTGGGCGATCCGAGGTCGATGCCCGAGGCCACGATCTGCAGGCGTCCGAGGCCCACCGCGTCGAGGGCCTGGCGGACCAGCACGCCGGCCGTGTTGGACGCGATGGCCATCGGCAGGCGTCCGTCGAGCGCATCGACCAATTCCCGGGCACCGATGTGCAGCGGCGCCCCGCCGACGTAGTGGGCGAGCATGATCTCGCCGATCTCGCGCTCGATGTCCGAGGCCGGAACCCCGAGGCGCTCCGCGTAGGCGGCGGCTGTGTCCACCAGCGCGCGGCCATGGGACGCGATCCTGTCGGCCTCGGAGAAGGAGTCGCCGTGCCGCTCGAGGAGCTCCCGCTCGGCGTCGTGCCAGAGCGGCTCGGAGTCGAGCAGCAGCCCGTCCATGTCGAAGACCGCGGCCCGGAAGCGGCCGGGGAGGTGGAGCGTGGCGGGCACGGTGGACTGGGTCACGGGAGCCTCAGGCAGGGGGGATCGCCTGATTGTAGGCGGATGCCCGGCCTGGGCCGCCGATCCTCTCCCGGCCTCGAAATTGTGGCGTCCGGCGCGCAACCAATGGCCCGGTCCCCGCGTCTGATGCCCGTGAACGCCGACCACCTTCTCCGCCCCGGGCGCAAGACCACCCTCGAGCTCCTCCTGAGGGTTGCGGTGTCCGTCGTGGTGGTGGCCGCGATCATGGGCCTCCTCCCCCTCGTGGCGGAGTTGGCCGGGTAGCTCCAACCGGCGGTGGTCGCTGCGATGGCGGCCACCGACCTGTTCCCGGGAAGTGGGCAGCCCGGGAGCCAGACAAGGACCCTCGTCGGCATGCCGGCGAGGGTCCTTCGCGTTCCTGCGGCTACCATGGCCGCGATGCGCGCCTCCCGCTTCCTCGCTCCCCTCACCCTTGCCGTCGCCGTGGCGATGTCGGTCGCGGCCTGTGGTGGGGACCCGTCGCCCGCCGCCACATCGGCGCCTGCGGCTTCCGTGGCCGCCACGAAGACCCCCAGGCCGACGTCCCCCGCCGCGCCGACGGCGGTTCCGGGCACCAAGACCCCCAAGCCCAAGCCGTCGGCCACCCCGCCCACCACCACCGACACCAGCTGGGGCACGATCCTCGACCAGGTCCCGGACACGTTCCCGGTCTACCCGGGTGCCGAGCCCACCGACCTCGTGGACGGTCCGGCGAGCGGCGCGTGGCTGGCTCCAGCGAGCGTGGCCAAGGCCGCGGCCTGGTACAGGGCGGCGCTCGAGGATGCCGGCTTCCGGACCGTGAACCTCTCGTCGCCGCTCGAGGACGGGTCGCAGGTCCTCGATTCCGTTTCGGGCGCGCCGGGCTGCGCCATCCAGGCGGCATTCCGGCCGTCTGACGGATCGACGATGATCAGCGTGCTCTTCGGCGCCGGCTGCGCCGGCGGCTGACCCAGCGAGCGAAGGAGATACCGGTGGAGCCCAAGACACGCGACTTCGTGGGGGCCGGGCTGCTGGCCCTGGTCCTGCTCGTGCTGATGGCCATGCTCGCGCTGGCGGGGATGCCCGGCTAGCTGCGCGCGGCCCACCGGCGGCGCGACCGCGTCGTGGCTCCCGGTGAAGGCGGCGCAAGCGCATCGTGGTTCGTGACATCGATGATGCCGTCCCCAGGAGGGGATCCAGCCCGGTCGCCGCCTTTCAGTCGTACAGGCGCTCCAGGTGCCACGTCCCGGAGATGCGGTCCAGGTAGACGAGCGCCAGCCACGACGTCCCCACCACCTTGAAGTAGTCGCGCGCGATCGGGTCGCGCCACCAGGACTCCTCCACGCGCCAGCGGTTGCAGACCTCGATGGGCTCCCGCCGTCCGTTCCAGCGGATTGCGACCAGTCGGCCGGCCGGATCCAGCTCGGCGTCCACCTCCGGGTGCTCGCGCAGCAGGCGCGTCATGACCGTCCCTCCCGTCCCGTGCGCGCCCGTCCCGTGCCCGGGGTCCCCGTGGCTCCCGGGCCGCCCGCCGTCCCTGATCCGGCCGTTCCGCCAGTGGTCGCGGTCCCGGTGATCGCGGCCCCGGCCACCGGACGCCAGCTCCAGCGCCGTTCCGCGAGCGGTGCCTCCGGATCCCCGATCTCCACCCGCCGCACCCGGTCCGACCCGAACGCGATGGCCAGGCGGGCCAGCTGCCAGCCGAGGCGGGCATCGCGCGCGGCCTGCGGCGTGAACAGCGGCAGCTGCTGGCCCTGCGCCGCCTCCACCAGGGCGAGCTCCAGCTCCAGGCGGGCGACCTCGGCCGGGGGCGGCGTCTGCTCGAGGCGGGCCAGCAGGAGCCGCTCGATCGCCTCCCCGTCCGCGGTGGGCTCCGGGAGGCGCTGGGCGATGACGATGTCCCGCAGCTCGTCGGCGGAGCCCGCCGAGAACGTGCGGTCCATCCGGACCCGGACGATGGCCCGGCCCGCCCCGGCGCCGCGGGCGGCGACCTGGGCCGCGAGCACGCCGGCGAGGCGATGGAGCACGAAGCGGAGCGGCTCGATCCCGTCGGCCGGCGGATCCAGCGGGAGGGCGAGGGCCAGGCGGCCGGGCGAGCGACGGGGGACGAAGCGATCCGTCTCCTCCCCGGTGGCCCGGGCATGGAGCACGCACCCCTCGGCCGTCCCGAAACGTGCGACGAGCGCCGAGCGCGGGATCGCGGCCACCGCGCCGATCGTGTCGAGGCCGTAGCGCGACAGGCGCCCACGGACGTCCGGGT
>JBAXFC010000233.1:0-6011 GCA_037140135.1 Chloroflexota bacterium | reverse complement strand
GGTCAAGGCCAAGGCCAGGGGGCCGGCTCGCTCGGCGGCGGCGGCTCGAACGCCAGCCACCTCGGCACCGGCATCTCCAACGGCCAGGCCGGCGGCCCGGTCAATCCCAACCGTCCCAGCCAGCTCGGCACGGACCTGACGTCCGTCTTCGCCCCGTTCGACCGTCTCGGCAAGCCGGGCGACCCGTCCTATGTCGCGGGCACCGGCGGCGACGGTCAGACCCAGCAGGGCAGCCAGCAGGGCCAGGGGAGCAACAACGGCTCCTACGTCCCCTACGCCTCGGTGTACGGCGACTTCTACCAGTACGCGCTCACCACCCTTGACCGGTCCTACGTGCCGATCTCGGTCAAGGACTACGTGCGCGACTACTTCAGCTCCCTCAACCCCAGCAAGTGACGCGCGGTCGGAACGACCGCGCCGTTCGCGCCAGCCATCCGGGAGGACCCATGGACGCAACCACCGCCAGCCGGCCCGACGGCGCGCCCGAGGGCGGCCACCGCCTCGCGCCGGAGGCCTTCGCGGACCGCGCGCACCTCATCGAGGCCGAGGTCGGCAAGGTCATCGTGGGCCAGCGGGAGCTGGTGCGCCAGACGCTTGTTGGTCTCCTGGCCAACAGCCACGTCCTCCTCGAGGGCGTCCCGGGCCTGGGCAAGACGATGCTCGTGCGGACCATCGCAGACGTCATCGACTGCACCTTCAACCGCGTCCAGTTCACGCCGGACCTGATGCCGGCGGACATCACCGGCACCAACATCCTGGTCGAGGAGGGCGGCGCCCGCGTCTTCCGGTTCCAGCCGGGTCCGATCTTCGCCAATCTCGTCCTCGCCGACGAGATCAACCGCGCCACGCCCAAGACCCAGAGCTCGCTGCTCGAGGCGATGCAGGAGCACCAGGTCACGGTCGCGCGCAACCGCTACCCGCTCGATCCACCGTTCTTCGTGCTGGCCACCCAGAACCCGCTCGAGATGGAGGGCACCTATCCCCTCCCCGAGGCGCAGCTCGACCGCTTCCTGTTCAAGGTCATGGTCCCCTTCCCCAACGAGGAGGACCTGATCAAGATCATCGACCGGACCACCGGCAACGATGCTGCCGAGGCCAAGCCGGTCGCGACCGCCGCCGAGATCGTGGAGATGCAGCGCCTGGCACGCGCCGTCCCGATCGCGCCCCACATCACCGCCTACGCGGTTGCGATCCTCTCGGCCACCCACCCCGACAGCAAGCGCGCCCCATCCCTGGTCCGCCAGTACGTCCGCTACGGCGGCTCGCCGCGCGGCGCCCAGGCGCTGGTCACCGCAGGCAAGATCATGGCCCTCATCGACGGCCGCTTCAACGTCTCCATCGACGACGTGCGGGCGGCCGCGCTGCCGGCCCTCCGCCACCGCGTGATCCTCAACTTCGAAGGCGAGGCCGAGGGGATCAGCTCCGAGGCCGTGGTCCGCTCGATCCTCGACGAGGTTGCGCCGCCCTCCGTGGAGTAGGCGGCGTCTTCCACTGTGGCCCTCTCCCCCACCCCGCCGCCCGAGCCGCTCGACCGGTCCGCCGGCCAGGAGGCGACGAGTCCCGCCAGGTCCGGCGGCACCAAGTCCTTCCTGCCCAACGACCTCGACCCGACCGTCTTCGACGAGGCGTTCCTGCGCTCGCTCGAGCGGATCGGCGTGCTCATGAAGCAGCCGGTCCGCGGAGGCCTCAAGGGTGGCCGGCGGAGCGTCAAGCGCGGCCAGTCCGTCGAGTTCGCGGACTACCGCGACTACACGCTCGGCGACGACCTGCGCCAGCTGGACTGGAACGTCTACGCCCGTCTCGAGAAGCTGTTCGTGAAGCTGTTCGTCGAGGAGGAGGACGTCACGATCACGTTCCTCATCGACGCCAGCCCGTCCATGCGCTTCGGGCGGCCGGAGAAGCTGCTGTTCGCGAAGCGTGCGGCGGCGGCCCTGGGCTACATCGCGCTCGCAGGCGAGGACCGGGTGGTCACCGTGGCGCTGACCGGGCGCACGGCCCGCCGCCACTCGGGCCTGCGAGGCTCCGGGCGCGTCTTCCGGCTCCTGGGCAACCTCTCCGGCATCACCCCCGCCGACGGCCCGACGGATCTTGCGGCGGCGGCACGCCACGCGGCCGCGATGCTCTCCGGGCGCGGCGTCGTGGTGCTCCTCTCGGACCTCCTGGACCCCTCCGCGGAGCGGGTCGTGCGCGAGCTGGCGGCAACGGGCTCGGAGCTGATCGTGCTCCACGTCCTCTCACCCGATGAGCTGGACCCGCAGATCGAGGGCGACCTGCGCCTGGTGGACAGCGAGACCGGCGAGGGGATCGACGTGACCGTGGACCTCGCCACGCTCGACGCGTACAAGACGCGGCTGGCGGCCTGGCAGGAGGGTCTCGAGGACCTGGCGGCCAAGCGGCGGGCCTCGTACGTGCCGATCTCCACCGCCACGCCGCTCGCGGACCTCGTGTTCGCCGAGCTCCGCCGCCGGCGCGTGGTGGGCTGACGATGCCGTTCCTCGCGCCGCTGGCGCTCGCCGGGCTGCTCTTCCTGCCGGTCGTCGTCGCGATGTACCTGCTCAAGCTGCGGCGCGACGAGGCCGTGGTGCCCTCGACGCTCCTGTGGCAGAAGCTGGTCGCCGACGTCGAGGCGAACGCCCCCTGGCAGCGGCTCCGGCGCAGCCTCCTGCTCCTGCTCCAGCTGCTGCTGGTGCTGATCCTGGTGTTCCTCGCGGCCCGCCCGTTCGTGGAACGGCCCGCCGGCCTCGCGGGCGACATCGTCCTGGTCATCGACACCTCCGCCTCGATGCAGGCGACCGACGTGGTTCCCACCCGGCTCGATGCCGCCAAGGCCGCCGCCATCGACGCCCTCAAGGAGCTGCCCGCGGGTGGCAAGGTCAGCGTCATCGCGGCCGGGCGGACGGCGCGGGTGGTCGCCAACGGGACCACGGACATCTCCAACGTCAAGCAGTCGATCGAGGCGATCGCCGCCACCTCGGACATCGGCGACCTGGGCGATGCACTCCGGCTGGCCTCCGCGCTGGCAGCCCGCAGCGGCGACGCCGAGATCCTGGTGGCCACCGACGCCGCGCTGGCCAACCCGCCCAAGGGGACGATCGAGGCGCCGGTCCGCGTGCTCCAGGTGGGCCGCGATTCCAAGAACGAGGCGATCGTCGCGCTGGCCGTCCGGACCATGCCCTCGGGTCTTGCCCATTCAGCGTTCATCTCCATCGCCAACCTGGGCCTGGCGATGGCCGATCGCCGGATCGAGCTCTACGCCGACGGCGTCCTGCGCGACTCGCGCTCGATCACCCTGGACCCCCAGCGCAAGACCGACATCTCCATCGACGACATCGACGACCCCGATCACCCGGCCTCGATCGTGGAGGTCCGGCTGGTCGCCAAGGACCCCGCCGCGACCGGCGCCCCGGACGCCCTCGGCGTGGACGACCGTGCCTGGGCCATCGTCCCACCCGCCCGCCTGCGGACCATCCTGCTCGTGGGCGCCGGCGATCCGTACCTCGAGACCGCCCTCTCCTACCTGCCCGACACCGAGCTGTATGGCGTCACGCCGGACAAGTACGGCCCAGGCACGAAGGTGGACCTGTTCGACCTCGTGATCTTCGAGGGCTGGCTGCCGGCCCAGCTGCCCGCCAAGCCGATCCTCGCGATCGCGCCGCCCTCGTCCTCGCCCCTCGGCGACGTCGTCGGCACCCTGACCAATCCCGGCATCGGCGCCATCGACAGCACGGATCCGATCCTGCGCTACGTGGACCTGTCCACGGTCCACATCGCCGAGGCGAAGAAGATGACGATCCCGGCCTGGGCGCGGACCGTCATCCCGGGTCCCGGGACGTCGCCCCTGCTCTACGCGGGACTGCTGGCCGGCCGGCCGGCGGCGGTCCTCGCGTTCGCACCCCGCCTCTCGGACCTGCCGCTCCAGGTCGCCTTCCCGGTCCTGCTGGCCAACCTCTCGGGCGAGCTGCTCGGCGGCTCCGAGACCCCCATCGACGCGATCGCACCCGGCGCGCCGGTGACGCTCACGATCCCGCCCGGGGCGACCGGCGTGCACGTTGCGCGGCCGGACGGCTCCGTCGATGACCTGGTGGCCCCGCAGGCCGGTGCCGGATCGGTGATCTTCTCCCGGACGGACCTGCTGGGCGTCTACACCGTGACCCCGATCGCGGACCCCAACGCCTCCCCGTCCGCCTCCGCGTCCTCGGGCGCTGCGACCGAGAGCCCGTCCGCGAGCGCGGCCGCCGGGTCGCCCGGCGCCTCGCCCGGCGCCTCGCCCACCTTCCGTCCCGCGGACCCCGGTGCGCCCCAGCGGTTCGCGGTGGACCTGCTCGATGTGGACGAGTCGCGGATCGCGCCCGGCGACGCGGCCCAGCTGACCGCCCTGGGCGTCACCGCGAGCCCCGGCGCCTCGCCCGGCGCGAGCGCGGGGACCGGTACCGGGGCCGGCGAGGCCGCCGCCCGCCCCAACGCCCGCGACGAGCTCTGGATCCCGATCGTGTTCCTCGCGCTGGTCGTGCTCACCCTCGAGTGGCTCGTCTACGAGCGCGACACGCTCGCCCGCCTCCGCCGCTCGGCCATGGCGAGGCTCCGTGGCGGCCCTGCCGGCCCCGCCGGCTCCGCAGGGACGAGGAGCCGCTGATGGGCATCTCCTTCGACGCCCCGCTCGCGCTCCTGCTCCTGCCGCCCCTGCTGGCGGTGGTGGTGGCGCTGTACCTCGCCTCCCGCCGCCGCGTCGGCATCGGACGCCGCCGGGCCGCGCTCCTGGTCCGCGTGCTGCTGCTCACGCTCCTGGTCGGTGCGCTGGCGGGCTTCCAGCTGGTGCTCCCGGTGGACCGGATGGCCGTCGTCTACGTCGTGGACATGTCGGACTCCGTGGGCACGGCAGGGCGCGAGGAGGCGCTTGCGTACCTGCGGGAGTCATTGACCGCGCGCAAGGACGACGACCTCGCAGGGATCGTGGCCTTCGGTGGTGACGCGCTCGTGGAGCGCCTGCCGGCCGAGCTGACCGAGCTGGACCGCCTTGCCTCAACGCCCGCCAAGGGGGCCACCGACGTTGGCGCCGCTCTCCGCCTCGCCGCCGCGCTCTTCCCGGACGACGCCCAGAAGCGGATCATCCTGCTCTCCGACGGCAACGACACGACGGGCTCCGGCCAGGCCGAGGCTGCGCTCGCGGCAGCCCGCGGCATCCAGGTCCAGACGCACCTGACCGGCCTCAACGGGGGCGAGGAGGTGCTCGTGGAGCGGCTGACCTCGCCGTCCACGGCGCGCCTGGGCGAGTCGATCACGGTCTCCGCGGACGTCACCTCCACGGTCGCCCAGCCGGCCGCGGTGCGCCTGTTCGTCAATGGCGAGCTGGCCAAGACCCTCGAGACGTCCCTGGCCGAGGGACCCAACCGGGTCGAGTTCACGTTCACGCCCAAGGACGCGGGCTTCCTCCGCTTCCGCGTCGCCGTGGAGGCCGCCCGCGACACCTTCAACCAGAACGACCGCGCCGATTCGAACACCATCGTCAAGGGCGAGCCCAAGGTGCTCGTTGTCAAGGGCGACGAGTCGGTGGCGCAGCAGCTGGTCGGCGCGCTCCAGAAGGAGAAGCAGACCGTCGAGACCGTGATCCCGGAAGCCCTCCCGGCCGACATCGCGTCGCTCGCGGACTACGACTCCATCGTGCTCGTAGACGTGCCGCGCATCCGCCTGTCGGACAAGGTGCTGACCGCGCTGCAGGTGTACGTGCGGGACCTCGGGCGAGGCCTGGTGGTCATCGGCGGGCCGGAGGCCTATGGCGCCGGCAGCTACACGGGGACGCCGCTCGAGGAGACGCTGCCGGTGGACATGGGCGTCCGCGACCGGCAGAAGCAGCCCGATGTCGCCCTCGTGGTCGTGATCGACAAGTCGGGCTCGATGGACGCCTGCCACTGCAACAGCTTCGGCAGCGGGGTCGGTGGTGCCGCCGGGATCGCCGGCGTGCGCAAGGTCGACATCGGCAAGGAGGCGATCCTGCGGGCGGCCGCGGCGCTGAC
>JBAXFC010000232.1:0-6022 GCA_037140135.1 Chloroflexota bacterium | reverse complement strand
GTACAATCCAGCGGAACTGAATGGGACGCGCCCCGGGCGCCACCGCTGACCGGATGAAACTAAGACGGTTTCCTGTCGAAGCCAACGTCATCGTCAGCCGCGACATCCGGTTGTCCGCAACGATGGATTGGCGGGCATTGTGCTCTCCACGTTCGCGAAGGTCCCTTGCTCCCAGGACCACGAGCCCGCCCGCCCCGATGTCCACCGCAAGCCGCCGGAGCCGGGCGCCGAACGGTGTATCGTCGGGCGGTTCGCGGTGGACCACGACCCCGGTCGCGCCCGCGGCGAGGAAGCCGGCCCGATGGTGCTCGGCGAGCGCGGCCCGCGCATCGTCGAGGATCCGCTCCAGGGGTCCCGCGGCGGGATCTGGCAGCGGAGCGAGGATCAGGACGGTGACGGTGGGCATCGTGCCCCGAGTCTAGCGACGGGAGGACGGACGGCAGTGGCGCGCGTGCGGGCCTACATCGGCCTCGGGGCCAACGTCGGCGATCCGGTGGGGACGCTGGCCGCGGCCGTCCATGCGCTGGCCGCGCTGCCGGGCGTCCGCCTCACCGGCGTCTCGCGCCTCTACGCAACCGATCCCGTCGGCGTCCTGGACCAGCCGGAGTTCCGCAATGCGGTGGTCGCGCTCGACGTGCCGGCCGGACCGGGCGCGGAGACCGGCGCCTCCGCCCTGCTGGTCGCGCTCAAGGAGATCGAGCGCGCGTTCGGGCGGCGGGAGCGCGGGCGCTGGGGTCCGCGCGAGGTGGACCTGGACCTGCTGATCTTCGGGCGGCAGCGCGTGGACGTGGAGCGTCCGCCCGAGGGCCGGTCCGACGATCCAGCCAAGGCACGCCTGCCGCTGGTGGTTCCGCACGTCGAGGCGCAGCGACGGCTGTTCGTGCTGGCGCCGCTCTCCGACCTCGCCCCGGGGCTGGTGCCGCCGGGCTGGGGCGAGACGGTTGCCACGGCGACCGCCCGCCGGCGCGAGGTGGAGGGACCTGCCGCGGCCCGGCCGATCGCGCCCTGGGACGGCGAGGGCTGGGCCGGGCTCCACTGAGGGCGCGGCGCACCCGCCGCGGCGACCGACTCCTGGCCGGAGTGAGCGTCCCGGCGATCGCCACGGCGACCGACGAGAGCCCTGTGCGAGCGCGCCCGGCCGGTTCGCCTAGAGGCGCACGGCCGGCGGCCGGTCCCGGTCGAACATGTGGACCGTGTCCACGAACCGGACCTGCTTGGCCTGGTAGGCCATCACCAGCGAGTGCGTCCGCGCCCCGCCGCCGAAGAAGCGGACCGGCTGGAGCAGGTCGCCCCCGGTGACGCCGGTCGCGGCGAACACGAGGTTGTCCCCGCTCGCGAGGTCCTCGGTCCTGTAGACGCGCGACTCGTCGGCGTGGCCGAGCATCCGGACCGCGCGCTCCCGCTCCTCGTTGTTGCGGAAGCGGAAACGGGCCTGGATCTCGCCGCCGAGGCAGCGCAGGGCGGCGGCCGTGATGACCCCCTCGGGCGCCCCGCCGATCCCCATCACCGCGTGCACGCCGGTCCCCTGGACGGCGCACGAGATCGCGGCCGAGACGTCGCCATCGGTGATCAGCTTGATCCGCGCGCCCGTGGTCCGGACCTCGGCGATCAGGTCCTGGTGCCGCTCGCGCTCCAGGATCACGACCGTGATGTCCGTCACCTTGCGCCGAAGCGCCTCCGCGATGCGATGGCAGTTCTCGGCTGGGGTGAGCCTGATGTCCACGCAGCCTGCGGCCACCGGCCCCACCGCGAGCTTGTCGAGGTACGTGTCGGGCGCGTTGGTCAGGCCACCCTTCTCGGACGCCGCGAGCACGGTCAGGGCGCCCGCCTGGCCCGTGGCCACGAGGTTCGTCCCCTCGAGCGGATCGACCGCGATATCCACCATGGCGGCGGCTGCCGCGCGGTCCGCGCGACCCACCTGCTCGCCGATGTAGAGCATCGGGGCCTCGTCGCGCTCACCCTCACCGATGACGATGGTGCCCGCGATGTCCGCCTCGTCCATCGTGCGGCGCATCGCCTCGGTGGCGGCCTGGTCGGCCTCGTCGCGCATGCCGCGGCCCATGAAGCGGGCAGAGGCGATCGCCGCGGCCTCGGTGACCCGGACCATCTCGAGGGCGAGGAGCTGTTCCATCGGTACCTCCCTTGGGATCCGGGCGATCCCGGTTTGCGGTAGGGTTCGGGCGAACCCGGTCTCTAGTGCCGGAAGTGGCGCCTGCCGGTGAAGACCATCGCGAGATGGTGCCGGTCGGCGACCTCGATCGCCATCTCGTCGCGGATCGAGCCACCGGGCTGGATGATCGCGGTGACGCCCGCGTTGGCGGCGATCTGGATCCCGTCGGGGAACGGGAAGTAGGCATCGGAGGCCATCACCGACAGCCTGGCCCGGTCACCTGCCCGCTTGAGCGCGATGTCCACCGACGTGTTCCGCGACGCCTGGGCCGCACCGATGCCGACCGTCGCGCCGTTGCGGGCGAGCACGATGGCGTTGGACCGGACGTGGCGGACGGCGCGCCAGGCGAACAGCAGATCCGTCAGCTCGCCCAGCGTGGGGTGGCGCCGGGTGACGACCGTGAGCTGGCCGCGGTCGAGCTCGAGCGAGTCGAGCGCCTCCACGAGGAGGCCGCCACCGACCCGCTTGAAGTCCAGGTTGGCGATGCCGTAGTCGCGCATGCCCTCGGTGGGGGTGGCCGGGACCGCGAACAGCTCAAGGCCCGGCTTGCCGCCCAGGATGCCGAGCGCGGCGGCGCTGAAGCCCGGGGCGATGACGGCCTCGTAGGAGTTGGCGGCGATCTCGCGCGCCGTCGCCCCGTCGAGCTCGCGGTTGACGCCGACGATGCCGCCGAAGCTGGCGACGGCGTCCGTGTCGAGTGACCGCCGGTAGGCCTCGACCAGCTCCTCGGCCGTGGCGATCCCCACCGGGTCCGTGTGCTTGGCGATGACGACCGTGGGCGAGGTGTAGTCGGACGCGATCCGGTAGGCGGCGTCGAGGTCGAGCAGGTTGTTGAACGTGGGCGGATCGCCGCGCAGCTGCTTCGCGTCCGCGAGGGAGCCTGTCCGGTGCGTCGTCTCGCGGTAGAAGGCGGCCCGCTGGTGCGGGTTCTCGCCGTACGGCAGGTCGCTGACCTTCTCGAGCACGAGCGCCAGGCGCGCCGGGTAGTTGTTGTTCGAGATCTGGTTGAGGTACGCCGCGATCTCCGCGTGGTAGGCGGCGACGGTGCTGAAGGCGTCCGCCGCGAGGCGGTAGCGGGTGTCGGCGGAGACCATGCCGAGGGTCCGGAGCTCCTCGAGGATCATCGGGTAATGGGCCGGGCTGGCCACCGCGACCACGCCCGCGGCATTGCGGGCTGCCGCTCCCAGGAGCGCCGCGCCGCCGACGTCGATCAGCTCGATCGCCTCGTCGATGCCGATGTGGTGCCGGCCGACCTCCGGGGCGAACGGCTTCACGTTGACGACGACCATGTCGATCAGGCCGATGCCGTGCTCGGCGAGCTGCTCGAGCTGCTCCGGGCGATCCCGGCGGGCAAGGATGCCGGCGTAGATCGCGGGGTGGAACGTGCGGACCTGGCCGCCGACGAGGGGCGGGACCGCCGTCAGGTCGGAGACCGAGGCGGCCTCGATGCCGTCCAGCGCGAGGTGCTCTTTCGTGCCATCCGTGGCGTACAGCTCCGCGCCCATGCCTAGGAGCTCGCGCGCGAACGCGGCCAGACCGTCACGGTTGGCGACCGAGAGCAGCGCTCGCACTACGGGGTCCTCCTGCGGCGGTTCGGTTGCGCCCGGCGCCTGTGCCGCCGACCGGTTCGGGGGCGGTCCCGGGGGCCGCGTCGGGCAGACGCGCTGTGGGGGCAAGTATACCGTGGCCTCATGGCATACTCGACCGGCTCAACACCTCGCAGGCCGCGCGTTCGGCCGTTGTGGAGACCGTGCACGTGAAGCTCTGGCCCTGGGAATACCTGTTCAAGTCGTTCGATCAGACGAACTTCCCGGACCTCCACATGCCCGTGTTGCTCGCCTCGATCCTGATGCTCATCGTCACGGTCGCGGTCTACAACGTGCGGACCCGCCAGCTCCACCGCCACGCCATCTACGCCCAGATGTACGAGTGGCTGATGTGGACGGGCGTCATCACCTACAGCCTGATGGTCGTCTACTGGGTCTTCCGCTTCGACTTCATCATCGTCCTGGGCACCATGGTGATCGGGCTGGGCACGATGGTCTGGACGCGCTTCCGCCGGTTCCCGCCGTACTTCGCCGCGTACGAGCGCCAGCTGTCCAAGCAGCGGTACTTCTCGCGCCAGCGGTTCGCCCACCCGGAATCCACCATCCGCGCGAAGTCCTCGCGCCGCCGCCGCCGCTAGGTCCCCCTGGAGGCCCGCGTGCCGATCGACGTCCGACGGTTCGGCGTCGGGCACCGGCGCCCTGACGGCCCGCCCGGCACGACCGGGATCGAGGGCCAGGTCATCGAGAGCGGGCCGGGCGGCGTCATCGCCGAGCTCGCCTTCTCGCGTCGCGCCCGGATCGCACCCCATTCCAACCCGCGCGACGCCTGGTTCGTCGTGATCGAGGGCGGTGGCTGGGTGGGCGTGGGCGAGGAGCGCACGCGGGTGTCGGCCGGTGACGCGGTCGCGTGGCCGTCCGGCGTGGTGCATGCCGCGTGGACGGACGGGGCACCGATGCGGGCGATCGTCGTGGAGTTCAGCGGACCGGTCCTCGCGCTGCCGGCTGTGCTCGAGGGAGCGGCTGCGGTGCTCGATGGCGGGGTGCGGCCGGTGGCCCGCGGGGAAGGATCGCTGGCGCCCCTGCCGTACGACCCGGCGCGCCACCCGCGGGACCCGGAGGCAGAGGAAGGGGAGCCGGCATAGGGCTCCTCCGGCTTGCGCGGCCAACGGCCCGAATGGGGCACCGGAGGCGGGGGGATCGCTGATGCGTCGCCGGCGCCGCGCATGCATCCCGGAGGGCATCCCGGTTCCGTTCCTACCGCCGACGCCGTAGACGGCGCCACCGGTCACCCGGCGCAAGACGGCCGGGCACCCCCCTCGCCCGTCGCGGTATGTCAGGGGATTCCCTGATGGCAGGGGTTTCCCCCCGGGCTCATATAGATCACCTACCCGGTCGAGCCTGCCAGCCGCCTCTCAGGGCGTTGGCCCCCCGGCAACCTGCCGACCATCGACCGCCCCACGCCGCTACCAGGGGCTGTTCACCATGCGCCTCAACGTCAAGGCCAGGCTTCTCGGGTCATCGGCCATCCTGATCGCGTTGATGGCGCTGATCGGAGGGATCGCCGTCGTCAATCTCGGCTCCGTCAACCAGCTCGGCGCGTCCATGTACGGGGACCGGACGGCTCCCATCCGGGACCTCGGGCAGGCCCGCGCCTACCTGGGCGACATCGACAGCCAGATCCAGCGGAACATCACGACCACCACGCACAGCCCGGAGTACGCGACGGCTGCCGCGGCCGACGCGACGGGTGTCGACAAGCTCATCGTGGCGTACGAGGCGACCTCCCTCGTCCAGGCCGAGAAGGACGGGCTGGTCATCTACCACACTGACTGGACGGCCTACCAGGCCGCCTACAAGGCGGTGTTGGACGCGGCGACTGCCGGCGATGACGCGAAGGCGATCAGCCTCTACTTCGACACGGCCGCCCCCCTCTACAACAAGACCGACGGCAGCCTCGCGACCCTGGTCAAAGTCAATGACGAGGAGGCGCTCAAGCTCCAGGCGCAGATCGCGTCCACGTACCAGTCCGGGCTCCTCATCACGATCGTGGCGATCGTCATCGGCGCGATCATCGGCTTCGCCCTCAGCTTCTGGCTCGCCCGCAAGATCACGAGCGGCGTCAAGAAGGTCCAGGACACCCTGGAGATGCTCTCCGAGAAGTGCGCCACGTGGCTCGCGGAGGGCATGGAGAAGCTCCGGGACAACGACCTGACGTACGCCGTGACACCGGTCACGCCGCTGATCGAGCACTACGGCACCGACGAGATCGGCAAGACGGCCGAGTACACGAACGCCATGCGCAACA
>JBAXFC010000231.1:0-6031 GCA_037140135.1 Chloroflexota bacterium | reverse complement strand
GCGCACTTCCAGGTCATCCACATCGCGAGGGCCTTGACCTCGTCGAGGGAGACGTCCTGGTGGTAGCGGATGCCGCCCTTGGCGGGGCCGCGGCCCAGGTTGTGCTGGACCCGGTAGCCGGTGAAGACCTGCACCGAGCCGTCATCCATGTGCACCGGGAAGTGCACGGTCAGCTCGCGGCGCGGCTCGCGGAGAACGCGGCGAAGGCCGGGGTCGAGGTTGAGCTTGTCGGCAGCGAGATCGAACTGCTGCTGCGCGACCGCCCAGGCGTTGGGCGCCGCTGCTTGCTCCGTCGTCATGAACGGAAGGTCCTCGTGCTGGGGCGGTGGACGCCGTCCCGGATCGACTGGTCGTCTTCCGGACGACCACACGGGGGCGCCGCACAAGGGCCCGGCCGTGGATGGCCGGGAGCCGCGGGGCGCCGCCTCTTCGCCCCGAGTATAGCCACGGAGGCCCGATCACCATGGGCCGACCGGCACCCAGCCGCAACCAATCCGTCACTTCGGCGCACCGTCGTCCGGCACGGGTGGGACGGCCGGCGCCGGCCTGGAATGCCGGGGGTTGCGGGACGGTGACCGGCCGTCAGCGCTTGTAGATGATCGTCGCCCCGACACAGCCAGGGCCGAGATGCGGACCCACGGACGGCCCGACCGTCATGACCTGGATCATCTCGTCCGGCAGCCCGGATCGAACCTGGAACGCCGCCCGGAACTCCTCGACGTCCGCCCGGGTCGTGTGCAGGATGCTCGCCCGCTCCAGGGGCCGTGCCGTGAGCAGCTCGAGCGTCCGCTCGCGGGCCCTGGCCCGGGTCCGGACCCGCTCGGCGTTGTCCACGCGACCGTCGATGACGGTGATGATGGGCTTGATGGACAGCATGGTCCCCATCGCCGCCCGCGCGCCGCTGATCCGGCCCCCGCGCTTGAGGTACTCGAGCGTGTCGAGCGCGACATAGAGGTCGCAGTCGGTCTTGCGGTCCTCGACCATCGCCGCGATCTCGGCTCCCGAGGCTCCGGCTGCCGCCATGGCACCCGCCATCTGGGCCAGCATCCCGTGCCCCATCGATACGGTCCGGGAGTCGATCACGTGGATCTCGCGGTCCGGCAGTGCGGCCGCCCCGATGGTCGCGGACTTGAGCGTCCCGGAGAGGTCCCCGGACAGCGTGATGCACACGACGGAGTCGGCGCCCGCATCGAAGGCGGCCTGGTACGCCACGGTGAACGTGCCGGGGGACGCCGCAGCCGTCGTGGGGAACGGGGCATCCGGAGCCAGCATCCGCTCCCAGAACTGGTCGGTCGTGAGGGTGACGTTGGCCTCGTAGCTCTCCTCGCCAAAGTTGACGATGAGCGGGACGACGGTCACCCCGGACAGGGCTGCCACCTCGGGCGGCAGGTCGCTGGCGGAGTCGATGATGATCGCGACGCGGGACACGGTCGTGCTTCTCCCTCGCTGCTCACTGCCGCCGGACGGCGGTACCCCTCCCGCCTCCGATGATAGGGACCCGCAACCCGCCGCGTCCCACCGGTCCGCGCGGGCCTGCCAGCCGGTACGCTGCGTGCATGGCACGCCCCGTCCTGGCCGTCATTTTCGGCACCTTCACCCTGCGCCTTGCCACGGGCATCACCGGCTCGATGCTCGTCTACTACTTCAAGGCCTTCCCGGAGTACGGCGGAGCGCCGGTCTCGGCGCTCGAGGTCGGCATCCTGGGCGCCCTGTTCTACGCCAGCGAGCTGATCGGCTCCCCGATCTTCGGGATCCTCTCGGACCGGATCGGGCACCGGCGGGTGATGCTCATCGGCCCGGCGTTCGGCGGCATCGCGGTCGTCATCACGGCAGTGACGGTGAGCCTCCCCGTCATCGCCTTCACGCGCCTGCTCGAGGGCGGCTCGACGGCCGCCTCGGTCCCCTCGATCCTGGGCTTCATCGCCTTCGCGACCGCCGCCGACGAACTGCTGCGCGGCAAGGCCGTGGCGCGCTTCGAGGCAGCCACGCTGGCCGGGCTGATGCTGGGCTTCGTCGTGGGCGGCGTGCTGTTCACCGCACTCCACGCGGCCGCCTTCCTCGCCAACGCGGCCATCTACCTGGTCTCGTTCCTGATCTACAAGTACGGCGTCCCCGCCCATGCCGAGCCCGAGCCCGCCGGCCGCCGGCACGGTGCGGACGCGGGCCTGGGCCGCTACCTGGTGATCCTGCGCGGCAGCCACGTCTGGCTGCTGGCGCCGACCTGGGTCGCGATCAACGCGGTGCTCGGCCTGTTCACCAGCCAGACGCTGTTCCAGCTCGTGCGCTCGGAGCACCCGGACCCCAAGTTCGCCAACCAGGCCCTGATGGGCGGCTTCAGCCCGGTCCAGCTCTCGCTCGGCCTCGCGATCGGCGGGCTGCTGTTCTTCGCGGGCCTCATCTACTGGGGCGGCAAGTTCAAGGCGATCCGGCGCACAACCCTGGTGCTCGCCGGGATCGTCGGTGGCGCGGTCCTGCTCGTGGCCGGGGCTGCGGTCAACCACGTGGGCCAGGACGCGCTGCCGCTGCTGATCGGACTGCTGGTCGTGGCGGCGGGCGGGCTGTTCCTGCTGGCCGGGGCCACGCCGGCCGCGATCGGCCTGCTCGCGGACATGACGGAGGCCTACCCCAACGACCGCGGCGCCATCATGGGCCTCTACTCCGTCTTCCTGGGGCTGGGCCAGATCACGGGCTCCATTCTTGGCGGCATCGCCGCCCAGGAGGCAGGCCTCGACGGGATCTTCGTCACCTCGTTCATCCTGCTCGCGATCGCGGTCCTGCCGATCAGCCGCCTTCGCCGGTACGAGCATCACGTCGGAGCAGGAGCGCCCACGCATGGCTGAGCCCACCGCCGGCGATCCCGCAGTGGTTCCCGCGCGCCTGGCCCGCGGCGCCCGCGGCGCCGTCGTCGCACCGCATCACCTGGCGACGTCGGCGGGCCTCGCGGTGCTGGCAGCCGGCGGCTCCGCGGTGGATGCCGCGATCGCGACGAACTCGGTCCTGGGCGTGGTGATGCCCAACGGATGCGGCATCGGCGGTGACGCGTTCTGGCTGGTCTGGGACGAGCAGGCCGGGGAGCAGGTCGCCCTCAATGGATCCGGCCGCGCACCCGCCGCAGCCGATGCGGCGGCGCTGCGCGATATCGGCATGACACAGATCCCGCTCCGGGGCCCGTTCGGGATCACCGTTCCGGGCGCCGTCCGGTCATGGTCCGATGCACACGCCCGATGGGGCCGCCTCTCACGCGACGCGGTCCTCGCGGCGGCGATCGAGCACGCGGAGCGCGGCTTCCCGGCATGGGATGGCCTGATCGCGGCCGTCGAGTCGACCGACGCGAGCCTCCCCGCCGGCGGCTGGGCCGACGGCTTCCGGCAGGTCTGGCGCCCGAACGGCCGGGCATGGCGACCGGGCGAGATCGTCCGCCTGTCGGCCCTCGCGGCGACGCTGCGCACGCTGGCCGCCGACGGCTTCGACACCTACTACGAGGGGCGGCTGGGCGAGGCGATCGCCCGGGCGCTCGTGTCGGCCGGCGGGCTCCACACCGCCGCCGACCTGCGCGACCACCGGAGCACCTGGGGCACGCCGATCGCCACGACGTACCGCGGGGTCCGGGTCACCAGCCATCCGCCCAACAGCTCGGGGCTGCTGGCGCTCGAGATCCTCAACATCCTGGGACGCTTCGAGCCGCCGCCGGCAGCCCGCTTCTCCGGGCGCGGCTGGACCGACGCGGCCTGGCTGCACCTGCAGCTCGAGGCGGCCAAGCTCGCGTACGCGGACCGCGACCAGCTGCTCACCGATCCGGCGTTCCGTGACGTGCCGGTGGACCTGCTGCTCTCCCCGGATCGCGCCAAGGCGCTTGCCTGGCGGATCGACCCGCAGCGCGCCGACCCGGCGCCGCCCGCCGTCAGGACCCTCGTCGGCGGCACCATCTACCTTGCGGTCGTCGACGGCGAGGGCAACGCCGTCAGCCTGATCCAGTCGAATGCGGCGGGCTTCGGCTCAGGCGTGCTGGACCCGGTCACCGGCGTCCACTTCCAGAACCGGGGCGCCTCGTTCTCGCTGGAGGCGGACCATCCCAATGTGCTCGAGCCGCGCAAGCGGACGGCGCACACGCTGCTGCCCGGGATGCTGTTCCGCGAGGGCGAGCGGCGGCCCTGGATCGTGGCAGGCTCCATGGGCGGCGACATCCAGCCCCAGATCCACGTGCAGCTGGTCTCCGCCCTCGTGGACGGTGGGGCGGACATCGCGACGGCCGTGGCCGCGCCGCGGGTCACCGTCGAGCCCGACGGGTGGATGGCGCCGCCGCTCCACGTCCTCCGGGACGGCGAGCTTGCGACCGGCGTCGAGGAGGGCCTGCGGGCTCTCGGCCACGCGGTCACGACCACCGGCTTCGATGGCGGCCTGGGCCATGAGCACGCCATCGAGCTGGTGGACGGCGGGCCTGCGGTCGGCGGCTCGCTGGCGGCGATGACGGATCCGCGCAGCGCCGGGCTGCCCGCCGTCCGGTAGGCCGGCGTTCCGGCGGGAGCGCGCCGGACCGGCCGTCGCGTGCCCGTCCGAGGCCCGGAAGGCCAGGTCCCCGGTGGTATCCTCGGGCCGCCGGAGGCACCTGCGAACACACCCGTCCTGCCACCGGTCCCGAGTGGACAGCGGAGGCACAGGTGACCTCGAACATCAGCCAGTCCTATCCCTACACGAGCGAGCCCGAGGCGGATCGCGCGACCGCGGTCGCCGCCCAGCTCGACAGCCGCGAGGGCCTGGCGGACAAGATCAAGTCGGAGACCATGCCGCTCGACGAGAGCGCGCGCTGGTGGGTCTACAAGTGCCCCGCCAAGGGCTGCGCCGGGCTTCTCCACGCCGCGGGCTACGCCGCCGAGAAGCACGCCCTCTACACCGTCTGCGACGGCTGCGGCAAGACGTTCCTCCGCTAGCGCGCGGCTCCCGGCTCCTGCACCCGGCCTGCCCGGCGTGAGCGTGCCCGGTCCGATCGCCCCCGACCTCCGCGCGGCGCGCCGCCGGCTCCTGCTCGACACCATCGGCATCGCGGTCTCCGTCGCCGGCTTCGGCTTCGTCTTCGGGCTGTCGGCAAGGAACGCGGGCTTCTCCGTGATCGAGGCCTCGGCGATGAGCGTGGTCACGTTCGCCGGCGCCTCCCAGTTCGCAGCCGTCGGCTTCGTGGCCGCCGGCGTCCCGTGGGCGGCGATCGCGGTGCTGACGTTCTTCCTCAACGCCCGGCACATCCTCTACTCCGCCTCCCTGGCACCGCACCTGCGACGGGTCCCGTTCCTCCAGCGCCTCGTGATGGCCCACGTGATGACCGATGAGGCCTTCGCGCTCACGGCGACCCACTTCCACCGCCTTGGCCGGACCGACACGGTGGGCTACTGGATGGCGGCGATCCTGGGGGTGTTCATCCCCTGGAACATCGCGACCCTGGTGGGCGTGTCGCTCGGCGGAGCGGTGGCCGACCCGGCCAGCCTGGGCCTGGACATCGTCTTTCCGGCCGCCATGGCGGGGCTCGCGGTGGGCCTCGTCACCGGGCGCCGGGAACTGGTGGCGGCGGCGACCGGGGCCGGCGTGGGCGTCCTGCTCTCGCTGGCCGTGAACACCACGGCGGGCGTGGTGGCGGGCGGCCTGCTCGGACCCCTCGCGGGCATGGCGGTCTCCCCTGGCCGGGGTGCCACGCGGCTGCCCGATTCGGATGTCGCGGGGTCCCCGGTGGACCTGGACGAGGCGATGGCGGAGATCGAGGCCCTCCCCGGCGAGGAGGAGGCACCGTGAGCCTGGACCTGGTCCCGCTGGCTCTCCTGATGTTCCTCGCGACCTACCCGTCACGGGCGGTCCCGCTGCTCGCTCCCGGGATCGAGCGACTGCCGCCGCGGGCGCTCCTCTACCTGCGCCTGGTCGGACCGGCCGTGCTGGCGGCGCTGGCGGCCTCGAACACGCTGGTCGCCAAGGCGGCCGGCGGAACGACCTCGCTCCACCTGGGGGTGGACGGGGTGGGCGTGGTCCTCTGCCTGCTGCTGGTCTGGTG
>JBAXFC010000230.1:0-6072 GCA_037140135.1 Chloroflexota bacterium | reverse complement strand
CCGTGAAGGTCAAGGACGAGGACGGCCTGCAGGAGTTCATGATCGTCGGGTCCGCCGAGGCCAAGCCCGCCGAGGGCCGGATCTCCAACGAGTCGCCCGTCGGGCATGCCCTGCTGGGTCGCAAGAAGGGCGAGAAGGTCGTGGTCAAGGTCCCGGCCGGGGACTTCACCTACACGATCATCGACATCAGCTAGATCGACCACGGCCCCGCGGCCGGCACCGGGCGGCGCGGCGGGAGCCGGCCCGGCCGTGCGCGTGCCGGAGAGAGGGGCAGCAACGTGGATTGGGCCGACGAGCTCGCAGCGAGCGTTGAGGGTCCGCAGGTCGTCAACGACTCCAAGACGCCCTCGGGAACCGTGCACGTCGGCAGCCTCCGGGGCCCTGTCATCCTCGATGTCATCACGCGGGCCCTGCGCACCCGCGGTCTCGAGACCACGCTCCTCTACGGCGTTGACGACCTCGACCCGATGGACGCCCAGGCGCTGCTGTCCCCCGATGCCATCGAGCGCGAGATGGGCCGCCCCCTCGCCCACGTGCCCGATCCGGCCGGGGACTGCCACGTCAGCTATGCCCGCCACTTCGCGGGCATCTTCATCGACACCTTCGCCGGCCTCGGCATCCTGCCCGACCGCTACTACTGGATGAGCGACATCTACCCCACGGGGCAGATGGACCCCTTCATCCGGACGGCACTCGGCAAGGCCCAGACCGTGCGCGAGGTCTACCGGCGCGTGGCCAACGTCCAGCACCCGGACCACTGGCTCCCCGTGGGCGTGATCTGCCCCAACTGCGGCAAGGTGGGCACCACGATCGCGTCCGACTGGGACGGCGAGACGGTCTCGGTCGCCTGCAAGCCCAACCTCGTGGAGTGGGCCGTCGGCTGCGGCTGGACCGGGCGCATCGCCCCGTTCGGCGGCGCGGCCAAGCTCCCCTGGAACCTCGAGTGGGCTGCGCAGTGGAGCCTGTTCGGCGTCACGATCGAGCCCAACGGCAAGGACCTGGCCACCGCGGGCGGCTCCCGTGACCGCAGCAACGCGATCAGCCGCGAGGTCTTCGAGCACGAGCCGCCGATCAACTTCCCCTACGAGTTCCTCAACATCGGCGGCAAGAAGATGTCCACGTCCAAGGGGCGTGGAGCCGCTGCCCACACCATCGGCAGCGTCGTGCCGCCGGAGCAACTGCGCTTCCTCTTCGTCCGCCAGCGCCCGGAGACCGCGCTCGACTTCGATCCCGAGGGCACGGACGCCGTGCCGCGGCTGTTCGACGAGTTCGACCGTCTCGCCGACGCCACCGCCGGCAAGGAGGTCAAGGGCGAGCTCCCGTCAGGCCACGAGAACATCTTCAAGTTCTCCCTCCTCGATTCCAGCGCGGACCTCGCCGCCTCGGCGGGCCAGTTCCGTCCGGCGTTCGGCCACCTCGCGCTCCTCGTGCAGGTTCCGGGCGTGGACGTGCATGCCCGCGTCGAGGCCGAGAAGGGCGCACCCCTGACCGCGGACGAGGAGGCCGACTTCGAGTCGCGCCTCGCCGCCGTCCGCCGCTGGCTCGAGGCGTACGCCCCCGAGCGGGCCCGGATCGAGGTCAAGCGCGAAGGGCTCCCGGTCGAGGCGGAGCAGCTTCGACCAGAGCAGCGCGGCTTCCTGCGGGCGCTTGCCGAGGTCGCCCACGGCGACGCGCCCGCGACCGGCGAGCAGTGGCAGGCCGCGATCTTCGCGGTCGCCGCCGAGCACGGCGTGGACGGCAAGGGCGCGTTCAATGCCCTCTACCTCGCCTTCCTCGGCCGGCCCAACGGCCCGAGGGCGGGCTGGCTCCTTGCCAGCCTGGAGCGTGGCTTCGTCATCCGCCGCCTCACCGAGGCCGGCGCCGCAGCCCAGGACTAGGGAGGCCACCGGATGAGCGTCGGCGTCCAGCGGCTCCGCGAGGAGCCGGACCGCATCCGCCAGGGTGCCATCGACAAGCGCGAGGACCCGGCTCTCGTTGACCGCGCGATCGAGATGGACGCGCGCCGTCGCCGGCTCCAGGCCGAGAGCGACGCCCTCAAGGGCGAGCGCAACGCCGCGAGCAAGCGGATCGGTGAGGCCATCCGCGGCGGCGCCAAGGCGGACGGGCCCGAGGTTGCTGCCCTGCGCGACGCCTCCACGGCTGCCGGTCTCCGGATCGAGGAGATCGACGCCGTGCTGGCCACCGCGGAGCAGGAGCTCGAGGACCTGCTCCTGCGCATCCCCAACCCCGCCGACCCCGAGGTTCCGGTGGGCGGCGAGGAGGCCAACGTCACGGTCCGCACGTGGGGCGAGAACCGCAGCCAGGCCGTCACGGCCGCCGACGGCTCCACCTGGGAGCGCAAGCCCCACTGGGAGGTCGGCGAGGCCTTCGACATCATCGACAATCCGCGCGGCGCCAAGATCGCGGGCTCCGGCTTCCCGGTCTACAAGGGCGCGGGCTCGCGGCTGCAGCGCAGCCTGATCTCGTGGTTCCTCGACGTCCACACCACCGAGCACGGCTTCACCGAGGTCTGGCCGCCGGCCGTCGTGAACTCGGTGTCGGCCCGCGGCACGGGCCAGATCCCGGACAAGGAGGACCAGATGTACGTCGCCACGCGCGACGACCTCTACCTGGTCCCCACCGCCGAGGTCCCGGTCACCAACCTCCACCGCGACGAGATCCTCGAGGCGGCCGAGCTGCCGATCCGGTATGCCGCCTACTCGCCGTGCTTCCGCCGCGAGGCGGGCGCCGCCGGCAAGGACACCCGCGGAATCCTGCGCGTCCACCAGTTCGACAAGGTCGAGATGGTGCTGTTCGAGAAGCCCGAGCACAGCCCCGAGGCGCTCGAGTGGATGACCGCCCGTGCCGAGGTACTCCTCCAGCGGCTGGGCCTGCCGTACCGCGTGCTGCTCATGAGCACGGGCGAGATGGGCTTCGTGCAGCGCAAGAAGTACGACCTCGAGGTCTGGGCACCCGCGGTGGAGCGCTGGCTCGAGGTCAGCTCCTGCTCCAATTTCGGGGACTACCAGGCCCGCCGGATGGCGATCCGGTACCGCCCGGAGAAGGGCGCCAAGCCCGAGCTCGTGCACACGCTCAACGGGTCCGGCCTTGCGCTGCCCCGGATCGTGGCCGCGATCCTCGAGCACTACCAGAACGCAGATGGCACGGTGACCGTGCCGGATGTCCTGCGCCCGTACATGGGTACCGATAGGATTGGCGCTCCGGTCGAGGCCTGAGGGGCTTCCGCCGCCGGACACCGTGTCGAGGGAGAGAACGATGACGTATCCGTACCAGCCCCAGGTGCCGATGGACGGCCCGGCCCCCGGCGTCCGCTACGGAGCGCGTATGTCGCGCTTCATCGCCTACCTGATCGACGGCTTCATCATGTCGTTCGTCATCGGCATCTTCGTGGTCATCGGGACCGTCATCACGGCCGCGAGCGTGTCCCCGGACGCGACGAGCGTCGGCCCGATGGCGCTTGTCGGCACGCTGCTGATGCTCCTCGGCGGCATCCTCGCCCTGCTGTACAAGCCCTACTTCTGGTCCCGGAGCGGCCAGACGCCCGGCTACAAGATGATGGGCCTCAAGGTCGTGCGCGCTGCGGACGGCGGCCCTGTGAGCTTCGGCACCGGTATCGTGCGCCTCATCGGCTACCTCATCAGCGGCATCGTCCTCGACCTCGGGTTCCTCTGGATCCTGGTCGATGGCAAGCGCCAGGGCTGGCACGACAAGATCGCGAACACCGTGGTGATCGCCGCCTGACCGGCGACCACGCAGGGAGCGCCGCGTCCACACGGACCCGGCGCTCTCGCCGTTTCCCGAGGGCATCGATGACGAGCACCGGCGAGCGACTCGCGACCCTGGGCCTCGTGCTGCCCGGGGGGCACACGCTGGTGTCGATGGCCGAGCGCCCGGACCTGGTCCGCGTCCACGACGCCCTCAACGGCTCGGCCTGGCCGGAGTTCATGCTCCAGGACCCCACCGTGGGCGCGTACTGGGGCCGGATGTTCGACGAGCTCGCCGCGTTCCAGTGCTCGCTGCTGGACGCGGACGGCATCCCGGTCGCCGGCTTGAACGCCATGCCGATCGCCTGGGACGGCACGGAGGACGGGCTTCCGGACGGCTGGGACGACCAGGTCGTGCGCACGTTCGAGCAGCGTGATGCCGGTATCGCGCCGGACACGATGGGCGCCGTGCAGGTCGTCGTCCGCCCCGACCGGCAGGGGAGCGGGCTCGCGGGCGTGATGGTCACGGCGATGCAGGCGCTCGCCCGGGAGCAGGGACTCTCGGCGCTGATCGCCTGCGTGCGGCCCACGGCCAAGGACCAGGACCCGTTCGCCGACATCGACGAGTACGCCTTCCGCGTCCGCGAGGACGGGCTGCCGCTCGATCCGTGGATCCGGCTCCACGTCCGGCTCGGCGGGCACGTCGTGCGGGGAGCGCCGGCCTCGATGCGGATGGAGGGCTCCGTCGCGGAGTGGCGGCGCTGGACCGGGCTGCCGCTGCCGGTCAGCGGGCTGTACGCGCCGGCGTTCGCGGCAGCACCCGTGGACATCGATCTCGAGGCGGACCGGGGCGTCTACCTGGACCCCAACGTCTGGGTGGTCCACTGGCTCATCTGAGCCGGATCGCGGTCAGGCGGGAGCGCCGGCCGCCATGGACTCCAGCGTCCCGTCGAGGATCCGCCCGTCCACCATCTTCACGGTGCGCCGGGTCCGTTCGGACAACTCGTGGTCGTGGGTCACCATCACGATCGTCCTGCCGCCCGCGACCAGCGACTCGAACAGCTCGAAGACCTCCTCGGCCGTGACCTCGTCGAGGTTGCCGGTGGGCTCGTCGGCGACGATGATCGGCGGGTCGTTGGCCAGGGCGCGGGCGATCGCCGTCCGCTGCTGCTGGCCGCCGGACGTGGAGGCCGGCAGCTTGCGCGCCTGGTCCACCATCCCCACCAGCTCGAGCAGGTGCATCGCCCGCTCGGCGCGCTCCCTCGGGGTCCAGAGTCCCGCGAAGTCCATCGGCAGCATCACGTTCTCGACGACCGTGAGGGTGGGCAGCAGCTGGAAGAACTGGAAGATGACGCCCACCGTCCGGCCGCGCCACTGCGCCACCCGGCTCTCGGAGAGGCGGGACAGGTTGGTGCCGCCCACCACGAGGCTGCCGGCCGTGGGCCGGTCGATGCCGGTCATCATGTTCATCAGCGTGGACTTGCCGGAGCCCGACCGGCCCACGACCGCGATGAACTCCCCGGCGTCAACCTGGAGCGTGACGTCTTTGAGCGCCCGGAACGGGCCGGCGTCGGTCACGTAGTCCTTGACCACGTTCCGCAGGTCGATCAGGTGGCCGTCGGCAAGGGGCCGGTCGGCGTAGGGGGCACGGATCACGGGCGAACTCTACCGGGGATCTGGTGATGGGCCCGCGCGGTGCCCGCCGCCGGCGACATCGTTGCGGGCCCCGCGTTCGTGGGGGTGGACGCGGTCCCGGCGGCGTGCCATCGTCGGTGGCGGCGCCCGCCGGACCACGCGGTTCCGTGCGCGCCGCCACCGCCGGGGGTTTGTGTGCCCTTCTCGTGGCGCAATCCCGCGCCTGCATCGGTCGAGGCGTGCCTGGCGTCCGTGCTCGCCGCGGCCGACTCGCGGGATCGGGGTGCGCTCTCCGCCGTCTGCCATCGGCACGAGGCGACCATCCTCGCCTCGTTCGGGACCTGGTGGGCGACCCTGCCCGCAACCGATGACCCGGCCGAGCTGGCGGCATACGTGCGCGCCATGCGCTCGGTCGCCGAGATCTTCGCCGACGAGCTGGGGCAGCCTGGGCTGCTGGCGCGGGTGAACGCCGTGCCGGAGGCTGCCGCAGGTCCGTTCGTGGCGGCGAGCACGGCCGGAGCGCTGCTCGTGGACGGCCGGTTCGAGGAGGCGCGCGACGCGTTCCGGGCGCTGGTCGTGCGGCTGGACCGGGACGGCACCGCGGCTGGGGACGACTGCTGCCAGCACGCTCTTTGCCGTGGCGCTTCTGGCCAGCGGACAAAGCAGCACCATCACCGGCACGCTGGCCAGAAGCGCCACGGCAAAGAGCGTGCTGGCAGCAGTCGTCCCCAGC
>JBAXFC010000229.1:0-6100 GCA_037140135.1 Chloroflexota bacterium | reverse complement strand
GCTCGGCGGTGCCGCCGGCGACCTGGCTGATGGTGGTCGCGACCTGCTGCGTGGCCGCACCGGACTGGGTGGCGGCCTCGTTGAGCTGCTCGCTGGTGCGGGAGACGGAGTCCGCGGCCTCCTGGACCTCGGTGATCGTGCCGGAGAGGCCGGCGCGGGCGTCGTTGTACGCCTCGACCGCTGCGACAATCCTGTTGCGCATGGAGTTGGTGTACTCGGCCGTCTGGCCGATCTCATCGGTGCCGTACTTCTCGATCAGCGCCGTTGCGGGCGTGATCGCGTAGGTGAGGTCGTTGTCGCGCAGCTTCTCCATGCCCTCGGCGAGCCAGGTGGCGTCCTTGTCGGAGAGCATGGACAGGGTGTCCTGGACCTTGCGCAGGCCCTTGACGATGCCGCCGGACACGTAGAAGGAGAGCGCGAAGCCGATGAGCGCGGCGAGCAGCAGCGCGGCGATCGTGATCATCCGCGAGCTCTCGTAGGAGGCCTTGACCTCGGCTGCAGTCGTGTCGCCGATGGCGACCTTCATGTCGAACAGCTTCTGGAAGTCAGCGGCGGCGGTTGCCGCTGCCGGCACCGCCTCGGCCTTGTTGAGCGCGTAGGCCTCGGCCTGGGTCGCCGTGTCGGCGAGGTTCTCCACCTTGGTGCGAGCCGCGGTATAGGCCGCGAGCGCGCCCTCGAGCTCCGCGAAGACCGCCTTGCCCTCGTCGGTCAGCAGGGTCGCCTTGATGGCGGCCAGCTTCTCGGTGATCAGCGCGTCGTTGGCGGTGATCTTGTCGAGGATCCCCTGGTCGAGCGTCGAGTCCGTCTCGAGCATGTAGTTGTTGAGGAAGGCGCGGTTCTCGTTGAACTTGGCGCGGGCGACGCCCATGTCCGCCAGCGGTGTGGCGACCTTCTCGGTCAGCTTGACCGAGTTGTCATTGGCGGTGCCGAGGTTGACGATCGAGAGCAGGCCGATCGCCACCATGAACGCGATCAGGATCGCGGAGACCCCGAGCAACTTGGTACGGACGTTCAGATGCATGGCCGAGATGGTCCTCATGTCGCAGCTGGGACCTCCACGGGCGTACTGGTCCCTGATCTGCTTGCTGAGGTATCCCGCTTCCGGGGTCCCGTCGCCATCAGGGTCCACCCTTAAGGAGCCGGCCCGCTGTACCCCCTTCTCAGGGGAGGGGAACCCGGATGCCGGGTCCCCCAGCCGACGTAGGCAGGGTCGCTAGGAGCGTGCCGCGTGCCCGCCGGCGGCCTCGCGGATGGCGCACGTCAGCCCGTGGGTGCGCAGGGCGTCCTGGTACGAGGAGAAGAGGCGCGACGGGTCGCCGTGCCGGATCGCGTCGAGGAAGGCACGGTCCTCGTCGAGGAACGGGTCGTTGCCGGTGGGCACGTACCGGGTGGCCGTCACCCCCCAGAGCCGGCTTCCGGCGAAACCGTCGGTGACGGTCACCTTCTTCGTCCGCGCGTCCTCGTAGAGCACCCCCTGCTGGCGGATGGTGATCGCGAGGTGGTCCGCGAAGAGCTTGACCTCCTGGGCGCTGGTGCCGCCGAGGATGCAGGTGGCGGTGAAGACGCCGACCGGCCCGGCGTCGTAGCGCAGGAGGGCCGTGCTCGTGTCGGGGGTGGTCATCACTGCCGCGTCCTGGTTCTCATGGCGGTCGGCGGTGGCGGCGATGACCGTGGCCTCGCCCAGCAGGCGCCGGGAGAGGTCCACAAGATGGGTCGCCTGCTCCACCATCTGGCCGCCACCCCGTGATTCGTCGCGCCACCAGGCCCGGTCGGGCAGGCTGTCGTGCCAGTGGCCGGTCAGCATCCGGACGGGATTGCCGGCGATGATCTCCTCGACCTCGGCCAGCGTGTCCATCGCGCGCCAGTGGTACGCGACGCCGGCGATGAGCCCGGCCTCCCGGATGGCGGCATCGATCCGGACCGGCGTGGCGAGATCGGCGGCGAGGGGCTTCTCCACGAACAGGTGGACCCCGCGTTCGACCAGGGCGAGCTCGATCGTTCCGTGCTGGTCCGGCGGCACGCAGATCCAGGCCGCGTCCGGCCGCTCGACGTCCAGCATCTGCTCCAGGCTGTCGTACGGCCGGCCGCCGAAGTGGGCCGCCGCGCCCTCGGCGCGCTCGAAGCGTGGCCCCGTGATCCCGACCAGCTCCACCCCGGGCTCCCGGGACAGGACCTCCAGGTGCCGTTGGGCGATGAAGCCCGGACCGATGACCGCGATGCGCAGGGGCTGTGCCACGATCCACCTCACTCTGTGGCCCGAAGCCTACGCCCGTCGGGACGCGCGGGTGAACCCGTTGCCACGCGTCCTACCATCTGGGCATGGACGTCGCGTTCGACCGGCTCCTGACACCGCGCCTCCTGCTCCGCCGCTTCGGCGACGCGGACGCCGAGGCGTTGAGCCGCTACCGGTCCGACCCGGAGGTGGCGCGCTACCAGGGCTGGGACGCGCCCTTCCTGGTGGAACATGCGAGGGCGTTCACCGCGTGGCTTGCGGGCCGCCACCCTGATGAGCCCGGCGAGTGGTACCAGCTTGCCATCGTCCATCGCGAGGACCCCGACACCCTCGTGGGCGACTGCGGCTTCCGGGCGAGAATCGAGGAGCCGGGCATCGTGGACATCGGCTTCACGCTGGACCCGGCCGTCCATGGCCGCGGCTATGCGACAGAGGCCGTCGGGGAGCTCCTGCGATACCTGTTCGAGGACCGCGGCAAGCACCGGTTGTGCGCGGATTGCGATTCGCGGAACGCGCCGTCGTGGCGGTTGCTGGAGCGGCTGGGGTTCCGGCGTGAGGGCGAGCTGCGCCAGAGCTACTGCCACGCGGGACAGTGGGCGGACGAGTTCCTGTACGCGATCCTGGCCGACGACTGGCGGGAGCGGCAGCAGCGGGCGATCGTGGCCATCCGCTAGGGCGCTGGGCACCGGTCCGCGCTGGGCACCGGTCCGCGCCGGTGGCCGGGATCAGACCGGGCAGGTTCCCCCGGCGGCGCGCAGCCGGAGCCGCCAGACCGCCGTCACGCCGAGCAGCGCCAGGGATGCCGTGGCCACCCAGGGCTGGATCGGCGCCCAATAGGACATCGCGCCGGATGCGCCGAGCAGCAGGAGGGCGATCTTGTTGCAGACCGGGCAGCCGATCGCGAGGAAGGTGCCGAAGCCCGCGAGGCTGCCCAGCCGGGACGACCGGCGCTCCACCGATGCCACCTCGACCGGGGTGAGCGGCCCGACCATGACCAGCGGGGAGGGAAGGACGGGCGCCGTGTACGTGGCCAGCACCAGGCCCATGAACGGCGCGGAGAGGAGCCAGGTCCAGATGGCGAAGGGCTCCGGCGGCACGGACCGGCCGAAGACCGGGTTGGGGATGATTGCCGTGACGAGGCCGTAGACGAGGAGGGACATGGCCGACCAGAGCACGGTCCAGGCGAGGAGACGCCGGTCGGCGAGGGCCAGGAGGGGGCAGGACGCGGGCATTGCGGTGCCGGCCGGTCTAGGAGCGACCGAGGTTGACCAGCGAGCGACCGGAGGCCGTCCAGGCCTCCATCCCCCCGGCAAGGTTCTCGATGTTCGTGTACCCGAGATCCACGAGCGCGCGGGCGGCGATGGCGCTCTCGCGGCCCGTCCGGCAGTAGACGACGATCTTCGCGGTCTTGTCGGCCGGCAGATCCGAGGCCCGGGCGGCGACCGTGTCGAACGGCATGTAGAGGTCCGTGCCCGCGATCTCGCCGATGTAGGGCGTCTTGACGTTGAGCAGCGTGAAGCTCTTGGCCTGCATCTCGATCGCGAGCCGGTCGGGCGTGATGTCCGTCCAGGAGCCGCCCTTGCCCAGCACGCCCGTCATCGCGATCACGGCGATGGCGATCACGGCCACGATCGCGATGACGCTGCCCACGATCCACGGGGTCGTGCTGCCGGTCGTGCCTGCCGTCCTGCCGGACCTGGCCTTCGCGGACCTGGGCGCAGCACCCCTTGGCGAGACCGGCCCCTTGGCGACCGGGCCCTTGGCCGTCGTCCGGGCGGCGGACTGCTTGCTGGGGCGATTGCTCACGAGAGGACCTCCACGGGCGTGCCTGCCCGTTCGATTGCCGGGGCCGGCCGGCGGCGTGCGAGCCTGCGCAAGACGATGCCGTGGACGATGTCGCAGGCGGCCGTGATGGCCGGCTCGGCGAGGTGGTAGCGGACGAGGGTGCCGTCGCGGTGGCCCTCCACCAGGCCGGCTGCCCGCATCACCGCGAGGTGCTGGCTGGTGTTGGCGAGGCTGGCCCCGATCGATGCCGCAAGCTCGCCAACCGTCTGCTCACCCGACCGCAGGGTGTCGAGCAGGAGCAGGCGCTTGGGGTCCGTGAGGACCTTGCACAGCTCGGCGTGGAGGCGGAAGCGCTGGAGTCGGTCGTCGTCGGGGGTCAAGGGCGGCATGGGTCGATGCTACTCATGCTTGCGTGATTGCGCAAGTGACTGAGTACGGCATGCCTCCGCAGCTCGTCCGACCCGGGCGCAACACCGCCCCGGCCTCCCGCGTCTGCACTCCGCGTGGTCCGCTATGGTGTGGGGCCGCGCCCGCTGCGTGGAACCGCGCGTGGCACCGGACCGTCCCGGGTCATGCCGCGGTGGCGCAACCAGCACGAGGGACACAGTTGGACGACGAGGTCGGAAGACCCGCCTTCCCGCCCATCTCCGCCCGATCCTCGGGCGGCATCAGGGGGAGTGGCGCAAGGGCTCGGGGAAGCGGGGGCGCACACGCCTTCGGCGACGACGAGACGT
Organism: Chloroflexota bacterium; assembly: GCA_037140135.1. Taxonomy (GTDB): domain Bacteria; phylum Chloroflexota; class Limnocylindria; order Limnocylindrales; family CSP1-4; genus CAIXZV01. Next base: position 1,348 of record JBAXFC010000229.1, on the reverse strand, counting down.
CCTACCGCTATCTCCCGACGATCGTCGAGCCGTCGCTGGTGTACGAGCCGCCTCCGCCCCGCCGGAACCGCGGCGACGCGACGCTGCGCAAGGATCTGGGCATGGTCTTCTTCGTGATCGTCGCCTGCGCCGCGGGCTTCGTGACCTGGAACGCGGTGGGCAAGGCGGCCGGCCCCGTGCTCGCAGCCATCGCCGAACGGCCCAGTCACACCCCGTCGGCCTCCGCATCGGTCGTGCCGTCGTCCTCCCCGTCCGCCACGCCCAGCCTGGCGCCGTCACCGTCCGATGAGCCCAGCGATCCCGCCCCGGTCCGCGAGCCGGTGGACGTCAAGATCGCCATCGACCCCAAGGCCGTGTTCGCCAGCGAGGCGACGAAGACCTGGTGCGCCGCCTCCGCCGTGCAGATGGCGCTCAACGTGAACGGCCCCACCATCGACACCACCAAGGCGTTCCAGACCAGGGTCCACAACCTGGAGGTCAAGCGCACCGACCAGCAGGACAGCCACAACGGTGGAGCCGGTCCGCTCGGGATGGTCGCGACTCTCAACGAGCTGGGATCCGTCACCTACGAGCTGCGGATCTACGACACCCGCACGGCGGCGGTGCAGGGCGCCGCGAGCGCCATCGCCGCGACGGGTCACCCGGTCATCCTGCTCGCCTGGCGTGGAGCGCATGCATGGGTGGCCACCGGCTTCCGCGCCAACGCCGACCCCAACTTCTTCGACAGCTTCTCTGTGAGCGGCCTCTACATCCTCGACCCGTGGTATCCACGGGTCTCGAGCATCTGGGGTCCGTCCGATCCGCCGGGCACCTTCCAGGACAGTGCCGAGATGAAGCGCAACTACCTCCCCTGGCGGCGCCCCGATGGCAGGTACCCCGGTCGCGACGGCAAGTTCCTCGCGATCGTCCCCGTGGACGCCCCCTAGCGCATCTACGCCGTCTGTCGTAGAGGACTGGTACCAATGGACCCGGCCGCCGCTGGACCCTGACATCAGGGTGGCCCCCGCCAGTACCAATGTCCGCCCTGGGACCGTCACGATGCCCCCGCTGACAGCCGAGGTGCTAGGTGTTGGGGGGACACGGCCAAGCGCAAGGGACGCAGGCGCCGCCGGTCCCACTGGGACCAGGCAGACCGAGGCAGTCAGCCGGAGCAGCCTGGCCCGGACCTCGAGAAGGTGGACGCCATGCACCGCAGCCTGCGCCGGTCCTCGATGGCCGTGTTCGGCGTCACCGTGGCCGCCTCGCTCCTCCTCGTGATCCCGACCACAGCCGTCCGGGCGAGCGACGCTGGTGCCTCTCCGGCCCCCACCGCCTCACCCGAGCCCACCGTGTCACCCGACCCGTCACC
>JBAXFC010000228.1:0-6101 GCA_037140135.1 Chloroflexota bacterium | reverse complement strand
CTCCAGCGCACTCTGCGAGACGGGCAGCTCCGCCCCCTCGATCGCACCGACGCCCATCGGCACCCACTTGGACGGGTCCTTGAGCCGGTGTCCCTCGGTTGCCCCGCGGTTGTGCGTCTCCACGAAGCCCGCGGGCTCGATCCACATCCGCTTGCCGTCGAGGAGGCCGGTGATGCCCTCCTGGCCCGGCTCCGGGCGCGGGTGCTGGCAGTACTGGCACGACACGGGATCGTGCGGCTGGTACTCCGTCGGCTCCTCGTAGGTGGTGATGTAGCCCTCGTAGTTGCGCAGGATCACCTTGTGGTCCGAGTACGAGACGAGGTAGTTGGGCATGACCGGGATCTTGCCGCCGCCGCCGGGCGCATCGACGATGTACTGCGGGACCGCGTACCCCGAGGTGTGGCCGCGCAGGCCCTCGATGATCTCGAGGCCCTTGCCGATCGGCGTCCTGAAGTGCCCGGCGCCCTCCACGAGGTCGCACTGGTAGAGGTAGTAGGGGCGGACACGGTTCTCGACCAGGCGGTGGACCAGCTCGCGCTGCGTGTGGACGCAGTCGTTGACGCCGGCGAGGAGCACGGACTGGTTGCCCAGCGGGATCCCGGCCCGGGCGAGCTTGTCGCAGGCGCGGGACAGCTCGGGCGTGATCTCGTTGGGGTGGTTGACGTGGATGTTCAGCCAGAGCGGGTGGTACTTGGCGAGCATCTCGCACAGCTCGTCGTCGATCCGCTGGGGCATGAAGACCGGCACCCGGGAGCCGATCCGGACGATCTCCACGTGCGGGATCTCGCGCAGCGAGCGGAGAGCGGACTCGAGCAGCTTGGGGGCCAGGGTGAGCGCATCGCCACCGGAGATCAGCACGTCGCGGATCTGCGGGTTGTTGCGGATGTACTCGAGCTGGGCCTCGTGCTCCTTGCGGTTGAAGTTCTGGGACGGGTCGCCCACGATCCGCGCCCGCGTGCAGTAGCGGCAGTAGACCGCGCACTGGGTGGTGATCAGCATCAGGACGCGGTCCGGGTAGCGGTGGACCAGGCCCGGGACCGGCGAGTGGCGGTCCTCGGACAGCGAGTCCTCCATCATCCCGGTGAACGAGCGCAGCTCGCGCCCGAGCGGGATCGTCTGGCGGCGGATGGGGTCGCTGGGATCGTTGGGATCAATCAGGCTCAGGAAGTACGGCGTGATGTCCACGCGGAACTTGTCCGGCGCCGAGAGGCCCTCGCGCTCCTCATCGGTGAGGACCAGGATCTTCTCGAAGTCCTCGAGGTCGTTGACGCGGTTGGACAGCTGCCAGCGCCAGTCGTTCCACTTCTCGTCCGGGACGTCCTCCCAGAGCGGGGCGCGACGGCTGACCGCGAGCCTGCCGTCCGGCCCGAGGCGACGCGCGGGATCGCGCTGGTTCACGAACGGCGCGGGCTCGGCCGCCGTGACAAGGCCCGTCCCCTGCGTCTGCGACTCCACTGTCGAAACCTCCCGCTCCGAACGCCGATCCCGGGTCACGCCCCCGGGCGGGCAAAGGACGCATAAATCCTATGCATCCTGCATGGACGGCGATCATAGCGGGTGGCCTCGGGCTCGTCTATCGAGACCGGAATGCGACACACGCCCGGTAGCGCGATGGGCCTCCTCCTCCGTACAGTGCGCAGGTGTCGCCGGGGGGCTTGCCCGTTTCCGCGGGCTGCCGGCGCACCTTCGGAGCAAGGGAGCCAACGACATGACCCATGGCCGACGTCTTCTGGCCGGTGCCTTCGGGCTCGCCATCCTCGTGGCCGCCTGCGGTGGCGCATCCGCGACCCCGGGCGGGACCAGCGGCGCCGGGGGGACCGCAGCCCCGCCGGCAACCCAGGCGGCCGCGACGGAGGCACCCGCCGTCACCGAGGCCCCCGCGGCCACCGACGGCGGCGGTGGGAGCGTTGCCACCGAGGACCCGGCCGCGATGAACGGCCTCGCGAACGAGCTGCCCGCGGAGGCCAACGGAGTCAAGTACCAGCGGGCCGGCTTCGACGGCGCGCAGTTCGGTGCGATGGGCGCCGCGGCCGGCCTGAGCAGCGACCAGATGGGCAAGGTCCTGTCCGACAACGGCAAGACCATCAACGACGTCAACTACGCGATCGCCACGCCCGCCGACTCGAGCGCGACCACCGGCGGCATGATCTACGCCATCCAGATCAAGGGCGTGCCCGCCACCAAGTGGATGGGCGAGATGGGCCAGGACCCGACCGCCTCGCCCAAGGTCAAGCTTGGCGGCAAGGATGTCTACGGCCAGGCGGCGGGCGGCTTCGGGATGTTCGCCTATCCCAAGGACGACAAGCTGTTCCTGCTGATCCTCGTGGACGAGAAGCAGGCGGCCGCCATCCTCGAGAAGCTGCCCTGACCGGCTGATCCCGCACGCGACGAAGCCCCACCGGGTGAACCCGGTGGGGCTTCTTCATGTCCCCCAGGCGCGGGGCGGCGGCGGCAGCGGGATCGCGAAGGCCGCGAATCGCGAAGCCCGGCGCGGGCGCCGGGCTCCAGGGGCTGGCCGGTCGAGCCGCCGGGGCTACTCCCCGATGACGCTCCAGATCAGGCCCATCATGATGAAGAAGCCGGAGAACATCGCGATCAGGCCGATGCCGCCGTACGGGGAGCTGGCGCCCTCGTGCGGGACCATCTGCAGCCCGAAGCCGAAGATCACCGCCCAGGCGATGAACAGCGCGGTGAACATCATCTTGGAGTTCGGCTGGGTCATCCGGCGCGCGAGCGACTGGCGGCCGCCCTCGGCGACCATCGCGGACCGCGCGAACGTGTAGATGAACCCGCCCGCGATGGCAGCCGCGAACAGGAAGATCACGAGGTTGTTCGGGAAGTTCTGGAACCAGATCGTGAAGATCGTCACGCGGTCGGCCCTCGGACGGGTACGTGGGTGGGCATCGGACGCCGCGACCAGGCGCGGCCGGTCGATGCTAGCAGAAGGGATCGGCCGCGGAAACAGCGGATCCGCCGTCGGGATAACATGCTACCCGTGACACGCACGTTCGCGATACCCATCCGCCGCAGCTCCGGTCCCGAACCGGACCACGCATGAGCTTCGATCGCCTGGGCCGATTCACCGTCCGCCGCCGCTGGTGGATCGTCGCGGCGTGGGCCATCCTGATCCTGGTCGCGATCCCGTTCGCCCCGCGCGCCCCGGGCGCGCTCTCGGCCGGCGGCTTCATCCTCGATGACCTCGAGTCCGCGCGGGCCAAGCAGCTGCTCCACGAGGAGCTTGGCGTCGAGCCGTCCGCGTTCGTGCTGGTCTACACCTCGGACACGCTCACGGCCGGCACGCCCGCCTGGCTGGCCGCGGTCGCCGCCGCCACGAAGGACGTGGCCGCCGCCCCGCACGTCACCCGGATCCTGTCCCACGTCCTCGCGCCCCGCCAGGTCTCGAGCGACGGGCATACCGCGTACGACATCGTCTTCCTGGACCTCCCGCCCGACGACTCGCCCGATGCGATCCCCCCGGTCGCCGCCGCCCTCCACGAGACGCCCGGGCTCACCGTCCGGATCGGCGGCGGCCCAGCGTTCTACGGCGACGTCCAGGCGGTGACCGAGACTGACCTGCGGCGCGCCGAGCTGATCTCGCTGCCCCTGGCCGCGCTCGCCCTGCTCCTCGTCTTCGGCAGCCTCGTGGCCGCAGGCGTGCCGCTTGCGGTGGGCGGCGCCGCCGTGCTCGTCGCCCTCGCCGCCATCTACCTCGTGGCCAGCGTCATCCCGATGAGCATCTTCGTGCTCAACCTGGCCACGCTCCTTGGGCTCGGCCTGGGCGTGGACTACAGCCTGCTGATGACCAGCCGCTTCCGCGAGGAGCTGGCGCATCGGCAGGGTCCGGACCGTGTCGCCGAGGCCGTGCGGGTCACGGTGGCGACCGCCGGCCGCGCCGTGTTCTTCTCCGGGCTGACCGTCCTGCTCGGGCTGCTCGGCCTCGTCCTGTTCGAGTTCATGATCCTGCGCTCGGTCGGCATCGCGGGCGCCATCGTCGTGGGGCTGGCAGTCGCGGCGGCGACCACGCTGCTGCCCGCGATCCTCGCGATCCTGGGCCCCCGCATCGATGCCCTGGCGATCCGCCGGGTCACCGTGGAACCCGGCGCGGACGGCCCGTGGGCGAGGCTCGCCCGCAAGGTCATGCGCCACCCGGTCGCGGTGCTCGTGCCCACGCTCGCGATCCTGCTCGCGCTCGGCGTGCCATTCCTCCACGTCCGTTTCAACGCCCCCGATGCCACGATCCTGCCCTCGTCCGTGCCGAGCCGCGCCACCTATGACGACCTCGCCCGCACCTTCGGGGAGGGCGAGTTCGCGCCGATCGTGATCGCGATCCGGACCAGCGGCGATGCCACCACGCCCGACAACATCGCGCGGCTCTACGACTACTCGCGCCGCCTGGCCGCCGATCCGCGCGTGAGCCGCGTCTCGGGGATCGTGGACGTGGACCCGCGCATCGCCCTTCCCCAGTACCAGCTCCTCTACGGTGCCGCGGGCGGGCCACCGGACCGGTTCGTCTCCCTGGCGCTGGGTGCCACGACCAAGGGCGACCTGACCGCCTTCACGCTCTACACGCCGCTCGGTCCCAACAACGACCAGGCCCGGGCGCTCGTCCGCGAGATGCGCGACCCGGGGAGCGCGCTCGCGCCGCCCACGGGCATGACGATCCTCGTGGGTGGCGGTGCCGCGGACGTGGATGATGTGGTCAGCCGGGTCTGGTCCGACTTCCCGCGGACGGGCGCCTTCATCGTCATCACGACATTCATCGTCCTGTTCGCGCTGCTGCGCTCGGTCGTGCTGCCGGTGAAGGCGCTGGTCATGAACACGCTCTCGATCGTGGCGAGCTTCGGGGCGCTGGTCTGGATCTTCCAGGACGGCAATCTCTCGGCGCTGCTGGGGTTCCAGCCGCTCGGCTTTGTCGAAACCACGCAGCCGGTGATCCTGTTCTGCGTCCTGTTCGGGCTGTCGATGGACTACGAGGTCTTCCTGCTCTCGCGCATGAAGGAGGCCTGGGACCGGACCGGCGACAACACCGAGGCGGTGGCGCGCGGCCTCGAGCGGTCCGGCCGCATCGTCAGCTCCGCCGCGCTGATCGTGGTGGTGGTGGCCGGGTCCTTCGCGTTCGCCGACATCGTGCTGATCAAGGCGCTCGGGTTGGGCGTGGCGATCGCGGTGGCGCTCGACGCGACGGTGGTACGGGCGCTCCTCGTGCCCGCCACGATGCGCCTGCTCGGCAAGTGGAACTGGTGGGTGCCGGCACGCCTGGACCGCGCGCTGGCCGACGTGCTTCCCAGAACCGAGGCCGAAGTGGAGGCGGCAGCCCGATGATGCGGCGCTCCATCGCGCTCCTCCTGGTGGCGCTGGCGGCCGTGGCAGGCTGTGGTGGCCCCGTTCTCGCCAACCCGCCCGCGGCCCAACCGCCGGCCACGCCGGCCCCCGCGGGCACGCCGAGGCCGGCGGATCCGCAGCCCGTGGTCTTCCCGCGCGACGACGCGCCCCACGACCGCCTCACCGAGTGGTGGTACTACACCGGCCATCTGCGCACCGCCGACGGCCATCGCTTCGGGTTCGAGCAGGTCGTCTTCCGCGCCGAGCGCGGCGGCTTCCCGGTGACGTGGGCGTCCCACCTCGCGCTCACCGATGAGACCGCCGGCACCTTCCACTACGCCCAGCGGGCCGAGATCGGGCCGCAGGTGGACCGCTCGCCGGGTGGCACGAGCGGCGCCGGCCCCACCGGGTTCGCCTTCGCGGTCAGCGGCTTCGACGTCACGAGCCCGAGCGCCCCGCTCGGCACGCCCTGGACGATCGCCGGCAGCGGCGGCATGGACACCCTGGTGGCCGCGGCAGCCGGCGCGGAGGTCCTCGGCGACCCGGTCCCGGCCTTCGGCCTGGCACTGGGGCTGACGGCCGACAAGCCGCCGGCCCTCCACGACCGCGATGGCTACATCGACTTCGGGCCGGCGGGCGGCTCCTACTACTACTCGCGGACCGCGATGACGGCCACGGGCACGGTGACGCTGGGAACGGAGACGCTCACGGTCACCGGCGACGCCTGGTTCGACCACCAGTGGGGCGATTTCATCTCGGTGGGCGCGGGCGGCTGGGAC
>JBAXFC010000227.1:0-6105 GCA_037140135.1 Chloroflexota bacterium | reverse complement strand
CACTTCTACACGGAAGGCACGTCCGCCCCGGCCGTGCTCGGCGGCCCCCTCGCGGCTGGTCTCCCCGCCGGCACGCGCGCGCTGCTCACCGGCACGCTGGGCCTCGTTCTCGAGCCGATGGCGACCACGCTCGAGGCGCTCGCCGTCGGCCTGCCCGATGACGTCCTGCTCATGGTCGATCCCAACGCCCGCCCCTCGGTCATCCCGGACGCCGATGCCTGGCGGGAGCGGATCGTCCGCGTCCTCCCTCGCGCCGACGTCGTCAAGGCGAGCGCCGAGGACCTCGAGTACCTGCGGCCCGGCGAGCCCATCGAGGGCGCGGCCGCCTGGGTCGCCGCCCATGGGCCGCAGGTCGTGCTCGTGACCGATGGCGCCCGCCCGGTCACCGTCCTTGCCGGCGGCGCCGTCCATCGCGTGGAGTCGCCCCCCGTCGAGGTGGTCGACACCGTCGGTGCGGGGGACACGTTCGGCGGCGCGTTCCTGGCCTGCTTCGTCCATGACGGCGGCACGCGGGCGGACCTCGCCGATGCGGATCGCGTCCTGCGGGCCGTGCGGTTCGCGGTCCGGGCCTCGGCTGCCGTCTGCGCGCGCCCTGGCGCCAACCCGCCAACCCTCGCCGACCTCGGGGGCTGGCCGGCTTCCTGAGCCTCGCCCGAATGTTGCACTTGACCGCGGCGCGGTCGTTCGCGCGCGAGAGAGCCGCGAACCGGGTCGAAACACGCTCAGATGCTCGCCAGGCGGTCATCTGCGGCGGGATCGGGCCGGGATCACGTTCCGGTGACCGCTGACCGGTCAACTGCAACTTCTCGGGGCGTCGTCGTCGCGCGATCGGGACCATCGATCCGCCAACACCTTGCGCACCGCCCTATAATCCGACCGACAGTCGGTCGGAGAATCACGCCACATGGCTCGAACCCGTGACATCGCCGCCCACGCCCTCCGCCGGGACGAGATCCTCGACGCTGCCGAGCGCCAGATCCGGATCGGCGGCTACGACGCGATGAGCGTCCAGGCCCTGCAGGACGAGCTCGGGGTCTCGCGCGGCGCGATCTACCACTACTTCGGCTCGAAGGAGGCGATCCTCGGCGCCGTCCTCGAGCGGATGACGGACGTGGCGATGGCGGTCATCAATCCCATCGCAGATGACCCGGCCCTGTCCGCCCTCGAGCAGCTGCAGGCCGTGTTCACCACGGGTGCCCAGTGGAAGGCCCAGCGGAGCGACCTGCTGCTCGCGGTCCTGCGCTCCTGGCACGCCCCCGCCAACGACCTCGTCCGGAGTCGCGCGCAGTCGGCCGCGAACGACGCGTTCGTCCCGCTCATCAGCCGCATCGTCGGGCGGGGCGTCGAGGAGGGGACGATGAACCCGTCCTCCCCGAAGGACGCCGCCGTCATCATCTCGGCCCTCTTCACGGGGTCCGCGGACGTGATCTTCAACCTCATCGATGCCCGGCTGGACGGCCGCGTCCCGTTCGAGGAGGTCCAGCGCTTCATCCACGCCTACGAAGAGGCGATAGAACGCATCCTGGGACTGCCGCCGGGCAGCTTCACGCTCATCGACACCGCCTCTCTCCACACCTGGTTCGCCTGAACAAGGAGCCCGCATGACCGCAGTCATCACGCTCGAGAAGCTCACCAAGTCCTACGGCAGGAGCCGCGGCATCATCGACATCGATCTCGAGGTCGAGCAGGGCGAGGTCTTCGGCTTCCTGGGCCCCAACGGTGCGGGCAAGACGACCACGATCCGCACGATGCTCGATCTCATCCGTCCCACAGGCGGCCGCGCCCTCGTGTTCGGCATCGAGTCAACCGTGGACCCGGTGGCGGTCCACAAGCGGATCGGCTACATCCCGGGCGAGTTCGCGCTCTACGACCGGCTCACCGGCAAGCAGACCCTCGAGTACTTCGCGAACCTGCGCGGCGGCGTGGACCGGGCGTACCAGGCGAGCCTGATCGAGCGGTTCGACCTTGATGCCGCCAAGCGCTTCAAGACCTACAGCAAGGGCAACAAGCAGAAGGTCGGCGTGATCGCCGCGCTGCAGCACAGGCCCGAGCTCCTCGTGCTCGACGAGCCCACCTCGGGCCTCGACCCGCTGGTCCAGCAGACCTTCTTCGAGACCTTGCGCGAGTGCGTGGCCGGCGGCGCCACGGTCTTCCTCTCGTCGCACATCCTGTCCGAGGTCGAGAAGGCCTGCCGGCGGGTGGCGATCATCCGCGACGGGCGCCTGACCAAGCTCGACACCGTCGAAGGCCTGCGCGACCTCGCCCACCACCAGGTGGAGCTGCGCTTCGCCGGCCCCGTCCCGACGGCCGTGTTCGAGGCGATCGAGGGGGTGTCGGAGCTCACCGCGGTCGATCACACGCTCCGCATGCGCGTGGCGGGGCCGATCACGCCGGTGGTCCGCGCCGCGTCGCAGTACGAGCTGCTCGACTTCGTCTCCCGCGAGCCCTCGCTCGAGGAGACCTTCCTTGCGCAGTACGGCCGCGAGGCCACAGGGGCAGGGACCGATGGCCGCTAGCGCGCAGACTCCGCGGCAGGCCACTGCGACCTTCCCGCCGATCCCGCTCCGGGCGCGACTCCTCGGCCTCGGCAGCATCTTCGGCAAGACGATCCGCGACTCGCGGCTGTCGTTCCTCATCGCGGCGGGGCTCTTCGGCAGCCTGCCGCTGGTCATGGGCGCGGCGATCGGGACCGTGTTCCCGACCCCCGAGGCCCGGACCGAGGTCGGCAAGCTCGTCAGCAGCATGCCGGCCTCGATGGTCAACCTGTTCGGCAACGCCACCCTCATGGGTGATTCGCTGGGCACGCTCGGCGGCTACGTGACCTGGAAGTACGGCGCGATGTTCAGCCTGGGCACGGCGTTCTGGTCGATCCTCGCGCTCACCGGGACGCTCGCCGGCGAGGCGGCCCGCGGAAGCCTCGACATCGTCGCCACCGCTCCTTTCGGGAAGCGACGGATCGCGCTCGAGAAGCTGGCCGCCCACCTCGTCCTCGTCTGGCTGACGGTCCTGGTCGTCGCGATCATGCTCACGGTCAGCGCGAGCGCCTTCGGCGACGCCTCGCTCGGCGACGAGATCCCGTTCGGCAACGCGCTCGGGTTTGCGGCCTGGGTGGGCGCGATCGCGCTGTTCTTCGGCGGCCTCGCGTTCGCGCTGGCCCCGCTGCTGGGCCGCGGTGGCGCGGCCGGCATCTCGGGTCTGTCGATGATGGTTCTCTGGGTCGCGAGCGGCCTCGAGATGGGCGGACCGATCGAGGCGATCAGCCCGTTCCACTGGACGGTCACGAGCATCCCGCTCGTCGGCATCTTCGACTGGACCGGCGTTCTCGCGACCGCGGTCGTCGGGGTGGTGTTCCTGGTGATCGGCCTCGAGCTGTTCAACCGGCGCGACCTGGGCGTGACGGCCGGGCTGTCGCTCCCGTCGCTGCCGGCCGACGTGCTCGGCGTGCGCGGGCCGATCAGCCGCGCGTTCGGCGACCAGCTGCCGCGCGCCCTGTCCTGGGGCATCGGTCTCGCGATCTGGGGCGCGCTGCTCGCCTCGCTGGCGGGCCCGTTCGCGGACCAGGTCGCCAAGGACCCCGCAATGGGTGAGATCTTCAAGAACATCTTCAAGGGGTTCAACTTCGCCACCGCGGGGAGCTGGCTCCAGCTCTATCTCGAGCTGTTCTTCATCGCGGCGGGCTTCGCCGGGGCCACCTTCGTCTCGAAGTGGGCGTCGGACGAGACCAGTGGGCGGCTGGAGGTCGTGCTCGCCAGCCCGCTGGCGCGGGCCAAGTGGGTGATCGCCGGCGGGATCGCGGCCCTGTTCGCCGTCGTGGTGATGACCGCGGGCTTCGCGCTGGGTATCGGGCTCGGCGCGGCCAGCGTCAACGGCGTGACCGGCGACGCGATCCTGGGCACCGTGGCGATGGGTCTCGTCGCTGCGGCGATGGTCGGCGTGGGCGTCGCCGTGGGCGGGCTCTGGCGCACGTCCCTGGCCGCGGAGATCACCGCGATCGTGGTGGTCGTGACGTACCTCATCGACCTGCTCGCTCCCGCCATCGGCCTGCCCGACTGGTTCCACCAGCTGGCGCTCACCGCGCACCTCGGGTCGCCGATGATCGGGTCGTGGGATCCGGTCGGCATCGTCGCCTGCGTGACCATCACCGTGGGCGGGATCGCGATTGGGGCGTGGGGAATGGGCCGGCGGGACATCGCCCGCTGAGCCGGCCCTCGCAACGGCATCGTCGGGGCGTCCGCGCGGTTGCCTCGACCCCCTAGACTCCCCGGGTGGATCCGGTCGCGCTCGCCTTCATCGCCGTCGCGGCCGTGATGCACGCCACCTGGAGCATCCTGCTCAAGACGGCCGGTGACGCGTTGCGGACCGCGACGCTGGGCATGGTGGCGGCGTCGGCCATCTTCCTGCCGTTCGTGATCGCGGGCTGGCTGGTGGCCGGGCAGCCGGCCGTTCCAGCCGGGGCATGGGTCATCGGCGCGATCTCCGGCCTCGTCGAGGTCGCCTACTTCGTGTTCCTTGCGGCGGCCTACCGGCGCGGCGACCTCTCGCTGGTGTATCCGCTGGCCCGCGGGAGCGCACCGGTGCTGGCGGTCATCGTCGGCGTCGTGATCCTCGGTGAGCGGCTGACACCGGTCGCGTGGTCCGGGGTCGGCCTCTTGCTCGGGGGCCTCGTGGTGGTCCAGCGCCCGTGGCGGCTGCTCCGGGCGGCGGCGGCCGACCGGTCGGCGGCCGGGTTCGCGCTGCTCACGGGATTGACGATCGCGACGTACTCGTCGCTCGACCGGGTCGGCGTCGGGATGACGCCCGCGCTCGTCTACGCGGGGATCCTGTGGCCGGTCTGCGCCGCTGGCCTGGTGGTCGTGGCCTGGCTGCGGCCGCGGATCCGGGGCGGCCGGTATGCGCTGCCGCCCGAACCGCTCAACGTGCCCCGCGCCGTGGTCGGCGGCGTCCTGACATTCACGGCCTACGTCCTCGTGCTGGCGGCGCTGGCCCGGACACCGCTCGCGATCATCGCGCCGCTCCGGGAGTCGGCTGTCGTGCTGGCCTCGGCCTGGGGGGTGGTCCGCCTCCGGGAGGCGGTGGGGCGACGGGATATCGGGATGCGGATCGGCGGGTCGCTGCTGGTGCGACAAGTGCTGGAGCGCGCGTAGGTCGTTCGTTCAACGCCGAGACCGGTTTTTTCAACGCGGGGATTCGTTCGTTCAACGCGGAGACCGGAGGTGCGCAGAGGGCCACGGAGGACGGCAACAACCTTTAAGGGGGTGTGCAAGCCATACTGGCTACCACACCCCCTTTGGCTTTTTCGCTGTCCTCCGTGGCCCTCCGCTACCTCCGGTCTCCGCGTTGAATAAACCGGCCCAGCTTTGAAATAACCGGACCAGCTTTGAAAGAACCGGACCCTGCTACGCCACCCGCGTCCGCCGGAACTGCAGCACGATGACCGCCGCGATGATCGCCACGCCGCCCGCTGCCGTACGCAGCGTCAGCGACTGACCGAGCACGGCCACGCCAAGCAGTGCGGTGAGGAACGGCTCCACCGTCGAGACGATCGCCGTGCGCACCGGCCCCAGTCGCATGAGCCCCTTCAGGAAGAACACCGACGGCAGCACCGTGCTCCAGAGCGTGAGGGCGATCACCGCCCCCCACGCCGCCGGCGTCAGCGCATACTGGAACGTGCGGTCGTTCGCCGACAGCAGCAGAAAGCAGACCGCCGCCCCGATCTTGGAATACGCCGACGTCACCGCTACTGGCCAGTCCTTCTGCATCCATTGCATGGCGGGGATGTAGAAGCCGTAGAGCACCGCAGCGCCGAGGGCGAGCGCGAAGCCGCGCAGCTCGGTGCCCCCCGCCACGGGTGATCCGACCATTACCGCCGTGCCCGCGAACGACAGCGTCAGTGCCGTGGCACGCCGTGCATCCAACCGCTCGGCGCCACGTGCCGCCTGCACCAGCGTCACCCATACCGGGTAGGTGTAGAACAGGAAGGCCAAGGTGGCCGCGGTGAACACCGTGAACATCCAGGGCAAGGAGAAGCGTCTCGGCCGGAACGTCGGGCGGCGCTCCGACTGGAAGAAGGCGATCGTCACGCTGAAGCCCGGCGAGAAGATCGAG